>JBAUUA010001132.1:0-1510 GCA_049582465.1 Bradyrhizobium sp.
TCGCGCCCCACCCCCGCCAGCGGCAGGAACACCGGCCTCACCTCCGGCGGTACTCCCGGCAGCAGCTTCAAGGCAGTGTCGAGGTGGCCACGGGCTTCGCCGATCAGTTGCTCCAGCGCCGTCCGCAGCTTTGGGCTCTCCCTACCCGCAAATACCTCCTCCATGCCACAGCCGTGGCTCTCCAGCAGTTGCAGCGGGACGAACAGCTGACGCCGCGCGGCGTCCAGCGGCAGCGCCGCCATGACCTGCGCCATGCCTTGCGCGAGACCGGCATGGCGCGCGAGATGCTCGATGTCGGGGGATTGCCATCCCGCGACGGCGGCACCGAGCGAGAACAATGCTGACGAGGTGTCCTGGAGATATCCCTCGAGGGCCGCCATGGTCGGCATCGGATCGTTGTAGAGGTCGAACTGGTGCTCGTTGACGAGCCGCGACAGCCGCTCGACCGGCAGACCGCAGTTCTGGATCGCGAGGTTGAGTTCGGCTGCGACCGGATTGCCCTCGATGCCGCCATGGCCCTCGCCTGCCAGCATATCGGTCCACCATTGCAGGCGGATTTCGCCCGGCAACGGCTGGCTCACGACTTCCCTGACGCGGGAAATCTCGACGTTGAAGGCGTAGATGGCGAGCAGGGCGCGGCGCTGGTCAGCCGGCACGAACAGCGTCGAGGCGTAGCGGGCAAAATCGTGGCTGCGCACCAGTTCGGTGCAGAATTCGGCCGCTTGGCGGCCCTCATCCGCCCGGCTCATGGCACCGCGATCAGGGCGGCCGCCACGCGCCGGCGCTCACCCATCATGATGTTGTAGGTGCGGATCGCGGGTCCCGTCTGCATCGCGTCCAGCACGATACTGACAGCCCGCAGCGCCTGGCGCAGATCGGCAGGCGGCAGCCAAACCCCGGTGCCGGTGCCGATGATCAGCGTATCGATGGCGTTCGCCGCAGCGAACACCTGTTCCAGCGCATATTTGTCGATTTCCTCGGGGCGCGTGACCGGCCAGGCCCAGATCGCATCCGGCAGGCACAACAGCGAGCCGCGATGCGACATGTCGGCGAAGGCAAACCCGCCCTTGCCGTAGGCCTCGATCGGCGCGGATCTCGGCAGATGCGGCGCGTCCGGGCGGCTCGCCATGGCTACTTCTTCGATGGTTTTTCCGGCTTCGCCGGCTTTTCCGGCGCGTCGGCCCTGTGGTCGCCGACGCCGAGATAGATCAGGATCGGGGCTGCGATGAAGATCGACGTATAGGTGCCGACCAGCACCACGCCGAACATCATGACCGCGGTGAAGCTGTGGATGGCGGGGCCGCCGAACAACAACAGCGCCAGCAGCGCCAGCGTCACGGTGACGTGGGTGATGATCGAGCGCGACAACGTCGAGTTGATGGACTCGTTGAGCAGTTCCGGCATCGGCATCTTCTTGTAGCGCCGCAGCATTTCCCGGATCCGGTCATAGATCACGACGGTGTCGTTCAGCGAATAACCGAGAATCGTCAGAAGGGCTGCGATGCTGGTG
>JBAUUA010001133.1:0-2080 GCA_049582465.1 Bradyrhizobium sp.
AGTATCTGTCCGGCGCGAGCGGCCGATTGCGCGCGAGCGGCGGTATTGACCACGGTGCCGATCGCGGTGAGGTCGCGATGCGAATGGCCGAATTCACCGAAACTGACGTCGCCGCTGGAGATGCCGATGCCGACGCACAGATCTTGTTCATCGATGTCGAGCCCCCGCACGAGGTCAGGACGCCGGGCGAGCCAGCGTTGCTGCATCTGTCGGGCGGCACGCACCGCCTGCGCGGCGTGATCCTGCTGTCTGATCGGGAAATTGAAGACCGCCATGACGGCGTCGCCGATCGTCTTGTTCAGCAATCCGTCGTGCTCCCAGATCGCTTCGGCGCATTCGTCGTAGAAGGCATCCAGCGTTGACGTCATCTCGCTCGAGGCCAGCGACTGGGACGCGGCCGTGTAACCCCGCAGATCGGCGAAAAGCACCGTTGCGTCGATCGTGACGTTGCGGGCCTTCATGATGCGCGTGAAAGCCAGTTCGCAAAACGTGCAGGTGTTCGGATTCATCCGGCTTGGCCGGAGCCCGACGATACGAAAGGGGATGGCGAGGGGGCCGTGCAGAACAACCGGCAGATGCAGGTTTTGCCAGCACCCTTTGCAGATCGTCGAATGGCGCCGCAGGCCCATCGCGTGTCTCCCACCGGCTGCCGATCCTACCCGACGTGGTCGGCAAATGAAACGCGGGCGTTTTTTGCACGGGGCGTGACGCGGGCACGACCGGGCTGCGGCATTTTGCCGTGCGCGGTTTAAGGAGCAGTGCATTGCAGCGCCGCGGGACGCCGCGGTTTCACCGCGCCGTATTGATGATAGTGTGGGCAGGCAGCCGGGGGGCTGCGGGGGCAAAGAGGAGATCGAATTTCCACGCAAACAGGGAGGCAGTACGATGAACATAAGGCCAGACCCGACGTTTCATGCATCGCCGAAACTTGCAATGGAAGCTCCGCCCGAGAACTTCGCCTACACCTTGCTGCTCAGCCCCGACTTCTCGAAACCCGACGCGCTTGCGGTGATCGATGTAAGACCGGCGTCACCGACCTTCAGCCAGATCGTCCATACCGTGACGATGCCCAACAAGGGTGACGAGTTTCATCATTTCGGCTGGAACGCCTGCTCGTCGGCTTTGTCGCCGCTCACCGGGCACGCTTTCGTCGAGCGGCGCTACCTCATCATCCCCGGCATCCGCTCCTCGCGGATTTATATCGTGGATACCAAGCCTGATCCCACCAAGGCCGCGATTCACAAGATTATCGAGCCTGCGGAGATCTTTGCGAAGACCGGCTATTCGCGGCCGCATACGGTGCATTGCGGGCCGGATGGCATTTACGTCAGCACCCTCGGCGGCGGCGGCAAGGATGGTACCGATGGACCGCCCGGCGTGTTCATCATGGACTGCGAGACATTCGAGGTGATGGGGCGCTGGGAGATCGATCGTGGTCCTCAGCGCCTGCACTATGACTTCTGGTGGAACCTGCCGCGCGACTACATGGTGTCGAGCGAGTGGGCGTTGCCCCCGCAGTTCGAGAACGGGATCGTGCCGGAGGACCTGCTCTCGAACAAATATGGCCAGCGGATTCACTTCTGGGACCTCCGTGCCCGGCGAAATGTCCAGACCATCGATCTCGGCGCCAACCACCAGATGGCGCTGGAGGTGCGCCCGGCTCACGATCCCGTTCGCGAGTACGGCTTCCTGGGCGTCGTGGTCGACACCACGAACCTCGAGGGCTCGATCTGGACCTGGTGGCGCGAGGGCGGCAAGTTTCACATTCAGAAGACGGCGACGATCCCGCCCGAGCCCGCGCCCAAGGACCAGTTGCCGCCGCTCCTGCAAGGCTTTGGCGCCGTGCCGCCGCTGGTAACCGACATCGACCTGTCGATAGATGACAGATTTCTGTACGTCTCCTGCTGGGGCACCGGCGAGATGCGTCAATACGATGTCACCGATCCGAAAAAGCCGAAGCTTGCCGGATCGGTCCGCATCGGCGGCATCGTAAACCGCGCACCTCACCCAAACGGCAAGCCCTATGCAGGCGGACCGCAGATGGTCGAGATCAGCCGCGACGGCAAGCGGGTGTACTGGA
>JBAUUA010001134.1:0-6506 GCA_049582465.1 Bradyrhizobium sp.
CTGCGGGTGCACTGGGCACCCGGCATTCCCGCGCGCCCTCTTTTTGGGCGGAACGTTCTTGCAAGACTCGGGCGCAATCCGCGCCGCGGGAATAATTCTTGTCGTCCCGGCCAAGCGAAGCGCGAGCCGGGACGACGAATTGATTAGGTTTCAAATGCTGACTGCAACTTCAAGCGAACGTCGCGCTCACGTTCCCCAGTTCCGCCAACTTCATCACCACACTGTCGCCGGCGTTGAGCCACACCGTCTTGACCAGGCTGCCGGTCAGCACGATCTCGCCTTCGCGCAGACCCTTGCCGTCGGCGGCGAGATGGTTGGCGAGCCAGGCGAGCGCGTTGTGGGGATGGCCGAGCACGTCGGCGCCGGTGCCCTGCCCGACCACCTCGCTGTTGATCAGCGCGCGGCCGACCACCTTGAGCAGATCGGGCGCGGCCGATCGCGGCACGCCCTCACCCAGCACGCAGCCGGCGGCGAAGAAATCATCCGCGACCAGCGTCGGCGCGCCCATGGTTTCCCATTCGACATAACGGTCGTCGACGATCTCGATCGCCGGATAGTAGGCGTCGATCGCCTCGGCCACCCACTCGGCGGTAAACGGCGCTTCCGTCGGCGCAAGGTCGCGCGCGAGCCGCACCGCGATCTCGCATTCGACGCCGACGCGGACGAAATCCCTGGCCTTCAGCGCTACGCCGCTGTCGTAAATGCTCTTTGCGAAGACGCCGCCGCCGCAGGGGTGAGGAATATTCAGATATTGCTGCATCACCGCGCTGGTGCAGCCGATCTTGTAGCCGACGCGGGCGCCGACATCGGCCGCCAGGAGATCGTGGACCGCATCCTGGATGCGATACCCTTCCGCCTCGGTCGTTGGCGCGGCGTTGGCGGGGAGCGGTGCAAGCGGCGTGCGGCCGCGGCGGGCGGCGGCGATGACCTCAGCAGCCGAACGAATGTCGGTCATCGGCGGCCTCCGCGGTACACATCGGAGCCTCTGCGGTTCCGATCCAATCGGAACCGAAGCCCCAACAACAAAACGACCGCACGCGGCGGCCGGACCCTACTCGTCGCGATAGACCTTCTCGCGTTTCTCGTGGCGCTCCTGCGCCTCCACCGAGAGCGTGGCGATGGGACGGGCTTCCAGCCGCTTCAGCGAGATCGGCTCGCCGGTCTCCTCGCAATAGCCGTAGGTGTTGTCCTCGATCCGCTGCAGCGCCGCGTCGATCTTGGAGATCAGCTTGCGCTGGCGGTCGCGGGCACGCAGTTCGATCGCGCGGTCGGTTTCCGACGAGGCGCGGTCGGCGAGATCGGGGTGATTGACGTTCTCCTCCTGCAGGGTCTGCAGGGTGATTCGCGATTCCCTCAGGATTTCGTCCTTCCACGCCAAAAGCTTCGCGCGAAAATAGTCGCGCTGGCGGTCGTTCATGAAAGGCTCTTTTTCGGAGGGTCGATAGTTCTTCAACTTTTCCAAGGCCAGCCCATCTGTCGTGCAAGGCGATCCGAAAGCGTCGGTCCGCGCGCGCCTTATATAGCGGCGTCATGTGACAGACAATATCGGCCGCAGCCGGCAAACGGTGCAGTGCGGGAGTTTCCGGCAGGAACCTGTGAGCAACCTGAAGGCGTGAGCCCGCCGGCCCTTTCTGGGCCGGGGTTGGGCCGGTCAGTATTGCCCGGCTTTGGCCAGTTCGACCTCGACCCGCAGCTCGATCTCGGACAGCACGGCGTCCAAGCCGGGGTCGCCGGAGGAGGATTTCAGGTTGGCGGCGGCGTCCCGCAGCCGGCTGACCGTCGAGGCGTCGAAATTGCCGGACAGAAGCCCGATCTTGAGGTCGTCCAGCACGTCGAGCGCGCCCTTGCCGCGCTGCACCGAGCGCTTTCTGCGCTCGGCGGGATCTTCCTCGATCCCCTGCAGCGCCAGCAACGCATCGATGTTCGCCGCCGCCTTGGGCGCCGTGGCGGCGCGGGTCTCGGGCGCTGCCGCCGCATCGTCCGGCAGGGAAAAGCCGGTCGAGGAGGTCCGCTTGGTGTTCCCTGCGGGCGAGCCGAGGGTGGTTCCGTTCGGTCCGTAGATGCGCATGGGTGAATTCCCAGAGGTCGATGGGCGGACCTTCGCCCTTTTATGGTTAACGGGGAGTAAATGACCCGGCAAAAACTGCCGCCGGTGGCCGGTTTTGCCAGTCCGGAACCCGGACATTGAAGCCGGCGCCCTAAAAAATATTCAGCGATATCAATAAATTAATTCGAAAAACCGGCATGGCACCGTTCTCGCATAGTTGTTCCCGGGTCGGCCGTCATGGGAGTGGCAGCGGATCCGGTGTGAGGACCTCAGCGGGGAGCAGAGGATGGCCAGCGTGCAATCGGCAAGAGTTTTCGGGGTGGCCTGCGCGGCGCTTTTGGCGCTGGCGCTTTCGGCGCTGCCCGCTTCCGCGACGTCCCGCATCAAGGATCTCGCCAATATCGAGGGCGTGCGGCAGAATCAGCTGATCGGCTACGGCCTGGTGGTCGGCCTCAACGGCACCGGCGACACCCTCAACAACATTCCCTTCACCAAGCAGTCGCTGCAGGCGATGCTGGAACGGATGGGCGTCAACATCCGCGGCGCCACCATCCGCACCGGCAACGTCGCCGCCGTCATGGTCACCGGCAACCTGCCGGCGTTCGGCACCCAGGGCACGCGGATGGACGTCACCGTTTCCGCGCTCGGCGATTCCAAGAACCTGCAGGGCGGTACCCTGCTCGTCACCCCCCTGCTCGGCGCCGACGGCAACGTCTATGCGGTCGCGCAAGGCTCGGTCGCGGTCGCCGGTTTCAATGCCGAGGGTGCGGCCGCCAGCGTCGTCCGCGGCGTGCCGACCGTCGGCCGCATCGCCAACGGGGCCATCATCGAGCGCGAAATCGAGTTTGCGCTCAACCGCCTGCCCAATGTGCGGCTGGCGCTGCGCAATGCCGATTTTACCACCGCCAAGCGCATTGCGGCGGCGATCAACGATTACCTCGGCGTCAAGACCGCCGAGCCGATCGATCCCTCGACGGTGCAGCTTGCGGTTCCACCGGAATTCAAGGGCAACGTCGTCGCCTTCCTGACCGAGATCGAGCAGCTGCAGGTCGAGCCGGACCTCGCCGCCAAGATCGTGATCGACGAACGCTCCGGCGTCATCGTGATGGGCCGCGACGTCCGCGTCGCCACCGTCGCGGTGGCGCAGGGCAACCTCACCGTCTCGATTTCTGAAAGCCCGCAGGTGAGCCAGCCCAACCCGCTGTCGCGCGGACGAACCGTGGTGACGCCGAATTCCAGCGTCAAGGTTTCCGAGGACGGCAAGAAGTTCGCGCTGGTGAAGGACAGCGTGTCGCTGCAGCAACTCGTCGACGGCCTCAACGGTTTGGGCATCGGCCCGCGCGACCTCATCAGCATCCTGCAGGCGATCAAGGCCGCCGGCGCGATCGAGGCCGACATCGAGGTGATGTGATGCATTCGAGCCTGATCAACAGCACCACCGGCAGCATGCCCACCAAGACAATGATGCCGCTGTTCAACGGCCGGCCCGATCCCGATTTCGCCGCCGCCCTGAAGAAGGTGTCGCCACAGGCGCAGGCCAAGGCCAAGGCCACCGCGACCGACTTCGAGGCGATGTTCCTCAACCAGATGTTTTCGCAGATGACGAGCGGGCTCAAGGGCGACGGCCCGTTCGGCAATACGCCAAGCACCGGCGTGTGGCGCTCGATGCTGACCGAACAATATTCGAAGAACTTCGCCAAGGCCGGCGGCGTCGGCATCTCCGACGAGGTCTATCACACGCTGATCATGCAGCAAGCAGGCCGCAGCAGCTAGCCGCTCAAGGGAAAACCGACATGAACCAGAATCCCCTATCGCGAGAGGTGCCCGCCCCGGCCCCGTCGGCCTCGACACCCGGCGATGCGCGCAAGCTCGCCGAGAACATGATGGACGTGATGAGCGCGCTGCTCGGCGTCATCGAGCGCGAGACCGAACTGGTGCGCGCCGGCAAACTGCGCGAGGCGATGGCGCTCGAACCGCAGAAGACCGATCTGTCGCGCCGCTATGTCCACGCGGTCGGGCAGTTGAAGGCGAGCCAGAAATATCTGTCGCAGACCGCGCCCGAGCTTCTGAACACGCTGCATCGTCATCACGACACCTTTCGCGCGATGCTGCAGATCAATCTCACGGTGCTGGCAACCGCGCACGCGGTGTCGGAAAGCATCGTGCGCGGCGTCAATACCGAAATGCAGCAGCGCAACATTCCCAACACCTACACGGCGGCCGGACGCCGCGCGACGCCGGGACCACGCCACATGACGCCGATTGCGGTCAGCCGCTCGCTGTGATCGCATCGCGCGACGCTCGCGTTCTCGCGTGCCGCGTCTTCTCCGCGCCGTTTCGCATGAAAGCGCTCCCCGGAAAAACCGTTACATTTTTCATCAATTTCGCGCGCCCTTATCAGCACGGCATTCAGCGCGTTCACTAACAAAACGTTGAGAGGTGTCAGGCCATAGTTGCCCCCGATGGAGGGTTGGGATTTGACTCGAGGGAGGCCAGGAGGCTGCCATGAGTACGGATTTCAGCATCAGGCCGGTGGGGGCGCCGGCTGCTGCGGCTGTTATACAGCCGCAGAGCGACGCGGCCAGCAACGCAGTCGCGACCGAATTGCCCGCGAGCCAGAGTGTCACGGCGGTGGACACCAGCGTGGCCGTGCGCAACGATACGCAGGCGGCGAGCGATTTCGTCTCGCATCAGGCGTTCATCGATCAGGCCGCGGCTTCGATCGTCTACCAGGTCGTCGATAACCGCACCCAGGCGGTGGTCGCGCAGTATCCCGACGAGGCCGTGCTGCGCCGCCGGGCCTATTTCCACACGCTGGATCTCACCAAGGGCGAGCCGACCCGGATTCTCGCCACCGACCGCAAGGCGTAAGACCCCGACCGAGCGTATCGTCCCGAGCCTCTCAGGTTCTGACAACGTCAGAGCTGAGGCTCCGTATTGCGTTTTGGGGACTGGCTGAAGTCGACCGGTGTTACCGCCTCCGGGCGCGCAACCATCAGCTCCGGGTGGCGGTGGCGGTGTCGAGATAGGTGGAGCCGGTGGCGGGATCGGTGACGACGTTCTTGATCTGCGCCGTACCGAGCTTGTTGGTCAGCGTCATCTTGGTGTCACCGATCCTGAACGACAGATCCTTGATCAGCACATTCTGATATTTCACCGTGCTGCCGCTCTCGTACTTCACCTGTGCGTGGAAGCCGTTGACGTCGGAAACCGTGATTTGGAACTTCTTCTTGTCGGGATAGGTTCCCGACCAGGTGCCCTCATAGAGCTTGGGATCGACCGCCACATACTTCGTTTTCGACGGAACGCTCAGCCCCGCTGACTTATAGCTGGCCGACAGGATGCTCATCACATCCGCCATGTTGGCACTCCGTTAGGCGGTTTCAGCGGTCAAACCCTTCCCGACAGGCCCGCAGCGAGGTTGCAGTTGATGTCGATCAGCGATTTCAACTTCGCCGGATCCGGATTCATCTGCATTTCGATGGTCTGCTTCATCACGAACACGCCGATATTGGCGATGTTCTGACGAACTTCAAGCGGCTGCGGATTGTCGTTGGTCTCGACCGCGCTCATGAAAATGGTCCACAGCCGGCGATTGAAGAGCAGCGCATTGTGCATGTTCTTGTCGGGGCCGGTCCAGTTGGTCTGGACGTCCTGCAATTGTCTCGCAGCCTTGAGTAGCGCCTGCGCCTCGATTTCCCGGGGATGCGCCGTCGTTTGCGACGTGCGGGCATAGGCTTGAGCACCGTGAGACATCCATCACCTCTGGTAGGGCGTTACACAACAGACAAAATTCGAGACTGCCCAAGTTTTGTACGGCGGCTGCCTTTAAAATATGGTTAGCGTCCGTTACCAAATTTGTCGGGAACCGGGCAAATCGCACTTTCTCGCGTCGAACCGCCGCGGGCTCAAATCGGAGCGGCGGGGCTACCCCCGCCGTTTCGGCATCGGTTTGGAGCTACGGGATCAGCGCAGGAGCTGCAGCACGCTCGCCTGCGACTGGTTGGCCAGCGCCAGGGCCGAGACCGCGATCGACTGGCGGGTCGACAGCGCCTGGCTGTTGGCGGCTTCCTCGTTGGTATCGGCCAGCGTCAGGTTGGACGAACCGGTCTGCAGCACGTTGATCAGGTTCTTCGAAAAATCCTGGCGGATCTGCACGATCGACAGGTTAGATCCCAGCGAAGATGCTTCCGAACGCAGCGTGGTGCTGGCGGCGTTGAGCGCGGTGAGCGCCTTGTTGGCCGAGTTACTGTCCAGGAAATCGGTGCCCGCGGTCAGGGTCGAAAGACCGAGGCCGGCGATGTTGAAGGTCACACCCGTGATGTTGAGGGTCGATTTTCCGGTTTCGTTGAAAATCAGTTTCAACGTATCGCCGTTCAAGAGGTTGATGCCGTTGAAGGACGAGTCCTGCGCGGTGGTGTTGATCTGCTGCAGGACGTTGTTGTACTGCGCGATCAGG
>JBAUUA010001135.1:0-2528 GCA_049582465.1 Bradyrhizobium sp.
CGGCGCTCCGCCAACAGGCGCTTGGCGCGCTCCGCATCAAAGGGCGCCTCGAGCAGAACACGCTCGAAGCTCTCCTCACCGGCGCCGCCGATCACCAGAAGCCGCTGCAGATGCGGCAATTCGGAATGAAAGGATCGCGCCATGGCAGGATAATCGAAGCCGCGATATTCGCGCGGCACCACGAAGACTTTGCTTTCCGCAAAGCCGAGCATGAATTTGACCTCGCGCTCGCGGAAGATCGGCATCATCGGATTGATGACCGCTCCGATCCGCCAGGTCGCGAACACCAGTGCCGAAAATTGCCACCAGTTCGGCAGTTGACACGAGACGATGTCGTTTCTTTCGACGCCAAGTTCCGCCAGACCGATGGCGATACGGTCAACCAGCGTCGCAAATTCCCGGTAGCTCAGCCGGTTGCTGCTCCCGTCCATCGAATTGGAGCCGACGATCGCTGTCTTGTCGGGCACTTGCGCCACGCAGCGGTCGAGCAAATCTCCAAACAACTCATCTCGCCAATAGCCGTGCGCGTGAATCGCTTTTGTCCGCGCTTTAGGCACTATCGCATCGAATTGCATGGCCCATCCCCGGTTACTCTGGGCAAGGCTTCCCGTTCCTCGCCTCGTCGGCTTTGATGTTCGCGAACATCCTAGCCCAATACACGCCGCTCATCGGCGTCCGCGCCCGCAAACGCTTGACAGCGTCGCGGGAAACGACGATCTTTGAACCGAATGACCGTTCATTCAAGCACCATTATCCATGATCCTGACCGAAGAACAAGAATTGATCCGTGCGACGGCGCGCGATTTTGCCAAAAATCGCCTCACCCCGTTTTCAGCAGAGTGGGAGCGCAACAGCACATTCCCGCGCCAGGCCCTGCGCGAGATGGGCCGGCTTGGCTTTCTGGGGATGACCGTGCCGCCCGAATGGGGAGGTGCCGGAACCGACTATGTCGCCTATGCGCTGGCGCTTGAAGAGATCGCTGCCGGAGACGGCGCAACCTCGACGGTGATGAGCGGCCACAATTCCGTAGGCTGTATGCCGATTCTTGAATATGGCACGCAAGACCAGAAGGAGCGTTACCTGCGTCCCCTCGCCTCCGGCGAGAAGTTGTGCGCCTTCTGCCTGACTGAACCACAGAGCGGTTCCGACGCCGCCGCCCTGAAGACGCGGGCTGTATTGCAGGACGATCACTACGTGCTCGACGGAACCAAGCAGTTCATCACGAGTGGCAAGAATGCCGATGTGGCGCTCATCTTCGCCGTCACCAACCCCGACGCAGGCAAACGCGGTATTTCCGGTTTCATCGTCGACACCGCTACACCCGGCTACCGAGTCGGCCGGGTTGAAAAAAAGATGGGCCAGAACGCCTCGGACACTTGCGAAATTCGGCTCGAAAATCTCCAAGTGCCTGTCGCCAATCGGCTCGGCGCCGAAGGCCAAGGCTACCGCATCGCTCTTGCCAATTTGGAGGGCGGGCGTATCGGCATCGCCGCGCAATCGGTCGGCATGTCACGCGCGGCGCACGAACTGGCGCTTGTTTATGCGCATGAGCGCCACTCCTTCGGCAAGCCAATCATCCAGCACCAAGCGGTCGCCTTCCGGCTCGCCGAAATGGCCACCAAGATCGAGGCGGCGCGTCAGCTGGTGCTGCACGCGGCGGCGCTGCGTAGTGCAAAGCGCCCCTGCCTGACTGAGGCCTCGATGGCGAAATTGTTTGCGACAGAGATGGCCGAGCAAGTGTGCTCAGACGCGATCCAGACTTTCGGCGGCGCCGGTTATATGGAAGACTACGGTGTCGAGCGCATTTTCCGCGCAGTGCGCGGCGCGAAGATCTATGAAGGCAGTAACGACATCCAGCGGCTAGTGATTAGCCGCTCATTCGCCACATAACCTAATCCAACTATGCTCCCGCTCGCCGGCGTCAAAGTTCTCGACTTCAGTACCTTGTTGCCGGGGCCGCTGGCAGGATTGTTGCTGGCCGAGGCTGGCGCCGATGTGATCAAGGTCGAGCGGCCTGGCGTCGGCGATGAGATGCGCACCTACGAGCCGAAGCTCGGCGCGGATAGCGCCAATTTCGTGCTGTTGAACCGCGGCAAACGCTCGGTCGCAATCGATCTTAAGGCATCCGATGCGATCACCCGATTGACGCCTCTGATCCAGAGTGCCGATGTGCTGATCGAGCAGTTTCGCCCGGGCGTCATGCAGCGGCTTGGCCTCGGCTTTGACGCGTTGAGCCGGGTCAATCCGCGCTTGATCTATTGCAGCATCACCGGCTTCGGCCAGACCGGCCCGCGCCGCGACATGGCAGCGCACGACCTGAACTATCTGGCGCTCGCCGGTCTGCTGTCGCTTACCGGTGACAAGACCGGCGCACCGGGAATGCCGCACGCGCCGATCGCCGACATCGCCGGCGGCACTTATCCAGCGGTCACAAACATCCTACTCGCGTTGCTGCAACGGCAGCGGACCGGGCACGGGACTTATCTCGACATCTCGATGACCGACAATCTGTTCTTGCTCGCCTATTG
>JBAUUA010001136.1:0-2316 GCA_049582465.1 Bradyrhizobium sp.
GGATCGCGCCCTATCTGCGCGGCCCCTACCCCACGATGTATGTCAACCAGCCCTGGACCATCCGGCAATATGCGGGGTTCTCGACGGCGGAAGATTCCAACGCGTTCTATCGCCGCAACCTCGCCGCCGGGCAAAAGGGTCTTTCGGTCGCGTTCGATCTCGCCACCCACCGCGGCTATGACAGCGACCACCCGCGCGTCTCCGGCGATGTCGGCATGGCCGGCGTAGCGATCGATTCCATCTACGACATGCGCACGCTGTTCGCCGGTATCCCGCTCGACCAAATGAGCGTGTCGATGACCATGAACGGCGCGGTGCTGCCGATACTCGCGCTGTTCGTGGCCGCCGCCGAGGAACAGGGCGTACCGCCGGAGAAACTGTCGGGCACCATTCAGAACGACATTCTGAAAGAGTTCATGGTGCGCAACACCTACATCTATCCGCCGGCGCCCTCGATGCGGATCATCTCCGACATCTTTGCCTACACCTCGCAGAAGATGCCGAAATACAATTCCATCTCGATCTCCGGCTATCACATGCAGGAAGCCGGCGCGACGCAGGATCTCGAGCTCGCTTATACGCTGGCCGACGGCGTCGAATATCTCCGCGCCGGGCTTGCCGCCGGCCTCGACGTCGACCGCTTTGCACCGAGGCTGTCGTTCTTCTGGGCGATCGGCATGAACTTCTTCATGGAGGTGGCAAAAATGCGCGCGGCGCGGCTATTGTGGGCCAAGCTGCTGACGCAGTTCAATCCAAAGGACCCGCGCTCGCTCAGTTTGCGCACGCACTGCCAGACTTCGGGCTGGTCGCTGACCGCCCAGGACGTCTACAACAACGTGATGCGCACCACCATCGAGGCGATGGCGGCGACGCAGGGCCACACCCAGTCGCTGCACACCAATGCGCTCGACGAGGCCTTGGCGCTGCCGACCGATTTCTCCGCGCGGATCGCCCGCAATACCCAATTGTTCCTGCAGCAGGAAAGCGGCACCAACCGCATCATCGATCCCTGGGGCGGCTCCTATTATGTCGAGCGGCTGACTCGCGACCTCGCCGCCAAGGCCTGGGGTCATATCCAGGAGGTCGAAGCACTCGGCGGCATGGCGAAAGCCATCGAGGCCGGCGTGCCGAAACTAAGAATCGAGGAAGCATCCGCCAAGACGCAAGCAAGGATCGACGCCGGCAAGCAGGCGGTGATCGGCGTCAACAAGTACAGGCCAACCAGCGAAGCGCCGATCGACGTGCTGAAGGTGGAAAACTCCACCGTGCGGCGGCTGCAGATCGACAAGCTGTCGCGGCTGCGATCCGAACGCAACCAGAGGGATGTCGACGACGCGCTGGCGGCGCTGACCCGCAGCGCTGGCGAAGGCAACGGCAACCTTCTGGCGCTGGCCATCGATGCCGCGCGCGCCAAGGCCACCGTCGGCGAGATTTCCGATGCGATGGAAAAAGTGTTCGGGCGGCACCGCGCCGAGATCAAGTCCATCACCGGCGTCTACAAGCGGGAGGCGGCGACCATGTCCAACCGGGTCGAAAAGGTGCAGGCGTTGATCGATGCGTTCGAGGACGCCGAGGGCCGCCGTCCCCGCATTCTCGTCGCCAAGATCGGCCAGGACGGCCACGACCGCGGCCAGAAGGTGATCGCCTCGGCCTTCGCCGACGTCGGCTTCGACGTCGACATCGGACCGTTGTTCGCGACTGCCGAGGAAGCGGCGCGGCAGGCGGTCGAGAACGACGTCCACATTCTCGGCGTGTCATCGCTGGCGGCGGCGCATCTCACCGCCGTGCCGGAACTGAAGGCCGCGCTGAAGAAGCAGGGCCGGGAGGACATCATGATCATCGTCGGCGGCGTGGTGCCGCCGCAGGATTACGATGCGCTGTACAAGGCCGGCGCCGAGGCGATCTTCCCGCCCGGCACCGTGATCGCCGACGCCGCCGAGGAATTGATCCACAAGCTCAATGCGCGGCTCGGGCACAGCGAAGCGGCGGAGTAACGCCGCCTCCCCGGTTGAACTTGCTGCAAAGGACTGCCCTTGCGCCCAGCAACATCCCTGACGTTCGCCCGCAGGATCGCTCTCATCGGCGCGCTCGCCTGCTTCGCGGCGGCCACGGTTTTTGCCGCCGAGCCGAAGCCCGACGCCACCCTCACGAACAAGGAGATCGACGCCAGCGTCCTGCTCGACGACAAGATCAAGGCCGATCCGGCGCTGGCCGCCGATTGTCTCGCCGAAGGCAGGAAGTGGATGGACAAGAATGCCGCCGACGCGGCAGCCTCGCGCAAAGAGGACCCGATGATGTTTCGCGACGGCGCCTGGA
>JBAUUA010001137.1:0-4081 GCA_049582465.1 Bradyrhizobium sp.
CGTACAAGACTGTCTCCAAGCCTATGCTTTCGACCCAGCGATGCACCAGTCGGGCATATTGGCGCGTGGATATGTGAGGACTTGCATGGAGTCGACTTGGGAAGAGAAATCGGGAACCGGTAGCCCGGAGCATTGGCAGTCACGCTTCAACGGAGTTGCTCGATTGCTCCGTGATCTCGAATTGGACTGGTCGACCAGTCTTCTTTTGGACGATCGTCGCCCGATGGCGCACTTTTACTCCCGAGCAAATGTCGTCTAAGCGCAGCTTGACCAGGTCGCAAGCGCGAAGCTTGCTGTCAATAGCTACGTTAAAGATTGCAAGATCGCGCCTAGATCCGGCGATTTCTAGGCGAACACGAATGGACCAGACGTGCTTCGGCTCAAGGGGCTTCTTCTGGCCGATAAGCAATCCCTTATTCCAGGGTCGCTGGCTTCTGTCGGTCGGACGTAAAGGCATACGGAGGCCTCCGCCGCCCCGCCCTCCGCGTCGCTCGATTGCGAGCATGTCAATCTATACCGTCCGTGCAGGCTGGTCCTGTAGAACGAACTGCGACCGACCGCCTATGGCGCGAAGCGGCCGATCACGGGAATGTCCGTTTTTAGGGTGCCGGCTCAACCTGTCGACGAAACAAAGACACTAAATCTCTCTGCTGGCGTTTCGGCGACACGCTCTGCGAGTCGGAGGGACTGCTGTATCAGGACATAGATATCGCCCAATGTGTCGAACTAAAGCAGTTTCACGATGTGGTCGGCTATTACAATCGCTTCGGTATTTTCGAGCTGAACGTGACGCGAAAGCGCCTGAAGCCGCATTCACCGATGAGGCTGCGGTGCAAGGAGGAACGTAACCCGTGTGGCAACCAGCAACCGGGCTGAAGTCGATCGAGTATGATCACAATATCGGTCGCGGCACCTTGGCGCATCGCGATCAGCGGTTGTTGTTCCGGCGGGCTGTACCACGCCGTCAACGAACGCTGCCAGGATTACCGGATCGAGCGGCTGAACAGCTGGAAGGTGACGTCCCGCAGCCACCTGTGGCCGGCGTCACGGTGATACCGCTCGTGCCAGAACTGGGCGATCTCGATGCGCGGCAGCACGATCGGAGGCTCGAACGCGACCAGATCGAGCGGCCCCGCAAGGCGCTCCGCCAGATTGGTCGGCAGGGTTGCGACACCGTCGGTCTCCGCCGCGACAATGGCGCCGGCAATAAAGCTCGGAACCCGAAGCATGACATTGCCGGGCGCGACCGCCGACGACAATACCCGGTGCGCGGTCCGGTGTGCGGAGTGTCCGGTCTCCGATCCCGTCACCAGGATATAACGTTCGGCAAGAAACCCGATGCGCGAGCGCGATCTCGAAGCACGCGGGTGACGCTTGCGGATTACGCTGGAATAGCTGTCGAAATAGAGACGCTGCCGCCGCAGGTGGCGGGCCGCCATCGGAAACGCGCCGAACGCCAGATCCGCCTCGCCGGTTTCCAGCCTGTGCTCGAACTGCCTCGCATCCAGCGGCACCGCGCGAATGCTGACCTTCGGCGCGATCGCCGCAACCCGGGCGATCAAGGGTGGCAGGAACCTGATCATGCCGACATCGGTCAACAACAGGCTGAACAGGCGATCCGAACTGGCGGGTTCGAATTCGGTCGCCGCCGAACGCAGGCTGTCGGCCGCCGCTAGAAGAACGCGCAGACGATCGGCGACGTCGAGCGCCTTGGCGGTCGGCTGCATCGAATTGCCGTTGCGCACAAACAGCGGATCGGAAAATTGCCCGCGCAAACGCTGCAGCATCTTGCTGATGGCCGGCTGCGTCGTTTCCATCGCTTGCGCGGTCCGGGTGATGCTGCGCAGCTGGAGTAACGCGTTGAGAACGCGCAGTTCGCGTAAACTCAGCTCGGCATATGCCTTCTGATCCATAGCGATTATTCCCGTTTCGGCATGGTGCAAGTCTTCGCCCCGCGATAGGCTGACGTCAACGACAAACGCCGGCTCAAGCCGGCCGGGGAGGATTCTCATGGGAAAATTCATCGTCGAACCGCATTTCCGACTTCAGGAGTGGGTCGCTGAGGAGAAGGGCTATTTTCGCGATCAGGGTCTCGATTACGAATTCCACGAACTGATCCGCTCCACCGAGGGCCAGCACCACGACAAGGGGGCCAAAGGCGCCTTTCAGAGCATCGAGCAAGGCCGCGAGGCCGACGTCAGCTGCGCCTGTCACTGGACCGTGAACGTGGCGGCCTCTACCGGGCACACCAAGCTGTATGCCGATTTGTATTCGGTGGCGCCGTCGGGAATTTTCGTTGCGGCCGATTCGAACATCCGCACGCCTGCCGATCTGGCGGGCGTGCCGGTCTCGGTCGGATTCCAGTCCGGCAGCCACTATTCGACAATTCAGGCGCTTGAGCAGTACATCCCCGCAAGCCAGATCAACCTCGAGTTCGAAGACGGCATGCTGTTCAGCCGCATGGAGAAATTCATCGACGGCAAGAGCCCGGCGGCGGCGCTGTTTAACGGCCCCTATTACCTCGCCGAACAACTCGGTTTTCGCAAGGTGATCGATACGACCTTCATGATCGCCGCCATGATCAAGGGTTCGCCCGACCCCGAGGATATCAGGCGTTACTTCCGCGCGCTTCGCTCGGCGCAACGCGACATCGACCTGCGGCCCGAACGTTACACCCACTACTACAAGAATGAATTCCCCGACCGCTTCCATGCCGTGATGGATACGCGGCGCTGGGGGCCGGGAGAGAGGATTGTGTTCGAGCCCTATTCGAAAGAGGTGTTCGAGGAATCCTTCGACTGGATCGCGAAGCACAAGATCTTCGCTGACGGCGGAATGGGATCGGGCGACTATGACCGATCGACGATTTCCTTTGCGGCGGAGTAGCGCAGGCCTCAAACCCTTAACTCAACCCGATGCGGGAGCAGGCCGATGTTGACGAAACTGCTGGTTCGACTGATCGCGCCAATCTGCATCCTTCTGGCGCAGCCTTACCTCGCAACTGCTGCTGACGAGCCCCTGAAGATCGGCCTCATCGTCCCCCTGACCGGTGGCCAGGCATCAACGGGCAAGCAACTGGAGAATGCGGTCAAGCTCTACATCAGCGAAAACGGCGACACGGTCGCCGGCCGCAAGATCGAGGTAATCGTCAAGGACGACGGCGCGATCCCCGACAACACCAAGCGCATCGCCCAGGAGCTGATCGTCAACGACAAGGTCGGCGTTATTGCCGGCTTTGGCATTACGCCGGCCGCGCTTGCTGCAGCGCCGCTTGCCACCGAGGCGCGGATACCGCAAATCGTCATGCTGGCGGGCACCTCGACCATTACGGAACGATCGCCCTACATCGTGCGCACCAGCTTCACCCTGGCGCAGTCGTCGGTGATCATCGGCGACTGGGCGGCCAAGAACGGAATCCGGAAGGTCGCGACACTGACCACCGACTACGCGCCCGGCAATGACGCCCTTCAGTTCTTCAAAGCCCGCTTTCTTGCCGGCGGGGGCGAGGTCGTCGAGGAGGTTAGGGTTCCCCTGGTCAATCCGGATTTCGCGCCGTTTCTGCAGCGTATCAAGGACGCCAAACCGGATGCGTTGTACGTGTTCGTTCCCGGAGGCCAAGGCGGCAATTTCATGAAGCAGTTTGCCGAGCGCGGTCTCGGCGCTGCCGGAATCAGGATCATCGGTCCCGGCGACGTCATGGACGACGATCTCCTGAACAACATGGGCGACGCCGCGCTCGGGGCGGTCACCGCGCACATGTATTCCGCGGCCCACAATTCACCGAAGAACAAGGCCTTCGTTGCGGCCTACCGCAAGATGTTCGGTTCGCGTCCTGGTTTCGTGGCGGTCGGCGGCTACGACGGCATCTACCTGATCTATCAGGCGCTGAAAAAGACGGCCGGCAACTCCGACGGCGACAAGCTGGTCGAGGCGATGAAGGGAATGAAGTGGGAGAGCCCGCGCGGCCCGATCTCGATCGATCCCGACACCCGCGACATCGTGCAGAACATCTACATCCGCAAGGTCGAGAAAGTGGACGGCGAGCTCTGTAACATCGAATTCGCGACGTTCAAGGCGGTCA
>JBAUUA010001138.1:0-3536 GCA_049582465.1 Bradyrhizobium sp.
CCCATAAGCCCCCGCAACGCCCGCCTCAATCGCCTCCATCATAACCGATCGAGGCCACCCAGACTTACGACCCATAACCACCGATGTCTGAAATTCAAAAGCTGGAGCGCCCAGCCGATGTAAACCACTCAAGCCAGTGGTTATGGGTCCCGGCGTTCGCCGGGACGACACTGTTAGTGTGGCGCTTGCGTTGCCCGTATTGCCGGCTAGCCGCCGCTGCCGCCGATCACGGCGCGCACGGTTTCGTCGGGGCCGAAATCCTCGGCGCCGTCGACATAGAGCAGCGCGCTCAGCTTCGAGCGCGCGCGGTTGACGCGGCTCTTGATGGTGCCGACCGCGCAGCCGCAAATGGCGGCGGCGTCCTCGTAGGAGAAGCCGGAGGCACCGACCAGGATCAGCGCTTCGCGCTGGTCCTGCGGAAGCTTGTCGAGCGCGGCGCGGAATTCCTCGAATTCCAGATGCGCGCCCTGTGCCGGCTGCGTCTTCAGCGTCTTGGCATAGCTGCCGTCGGCGTCCTCCACCTCGCGCCGCCGCTTGCGGTAGTCGGAGCGGAACAGGTTGCGCAGAATGGTGAACAGCCACGCCGGCAGGTTCGAGCCGGGCTGGAACGAGTCGATGTTGGCCAGCGCGCGCAACAGCGTCTCCTGCACGAGATCGTCGGCGCGATCGCCGTTGCCGGAGAGCGAGATGGCGAAAGCGCGCAACGAAGGCACCGAGGCCAGAATGTCGTCGCGTAGGGCATCCGTGAGAGGCATTAATCTCTCCCGTCATTTTTGATTGCCTGGTCGCCCGCCTCTCCCACTTGGGGAGTCCCTTGGGGAACATCAAGCTTGCGGATCAGCTCGGCGAACCGGTCCGGAACCCCCTGGCGCACGACATCGTCGTACATGGCCCGGAGCTGGTGGCCGATTCTCGACTGAATCTCGGCGTTGAGCCCGCCCTGTTTCCCCGTCGCCGCACTCTTGCTGGCTTGAGACTTTACATCTTTCATGACCTGTTCCACGTTTCCCCGAGAGTTAAGTCCCTGAAGCTTCAAGAATTATCCCCGGCCTCGATCCGTCTGCAGGGGGCTAATTCGAACCCCGCGGAAAAGTTCCGCCGGCCAAGGGAACTTTTCTCCCGCTGGGACGTAATCAGGCATCAGGGGAACCGGGTCACCCCGTAAGCCGACTTGACCCAATGCAAGGATGGAGTGGGGATGTCCCGATCACAGCTCGTTGCTGAACATTTACCGTTGCTGCGGCGATATGCCCGCGCCCTGACGGGAAACCAGGCGTCGGGCGACGCTTATGTGGGGGCGATGCTGGAGGCGCTGCTTCAGGACCCCTCGCTGCTCGACGAGCAGCACGGCCCTCGCGCCGGCCTGTTCCGGCTGTTCACCCAGATCTGGAACTCGGTTTCGCTCAACGATGACGCAGAAGTGACCACGCTGCCGCTGCCTTCGGAGCGGCGCCTGTCCAACATCACCCCATTACCGCGGCAGGCCTTCCTGCTGCTGTCGCTGGAAGGTTTTTCCGAAGAGGAAGTCGGCTTCATCCTCGGCAAGGACGTCGCCGAGACCCGCAAGCTCGCCGATACCGCCGGCCGCGAGATGGCGGCGGAGATCGCCACCGACGTGCTGATCATCGAGGACGAGACCTTCATCGCCATGGATCTCGAAAGCCTGGTGAAGAATCTCGGCCATCACGTGATCGGCGTCGCCCGCACCCATGCCGACGCGGTGGCGCTGGCCAAGAACCGGAAGCCTGGCCTGATCCTCGCCGACATCCAGCTCGCCGACGGCTCAAGCGGCCTCGACGCCGTCAACGAGCTGTTGCGCACCTTCGAGGTGCCGGTGGTGTTCATCACCGCCTACCCCGAGCGCTTCCTGACCGGCGAGCGCCCTGAACCGGCGTTCCTGATCTCCAAGCCGTTCCAGCCCGCGATGGTTTCCGCGGTCGCAAGCCAGGCGCTGTTCTTCCAGCGCAACTCGCGCAACCGGGCGCCGAGGGTGGCGTAAGGGTGGCGTGAGCCAGAAAATCGTTGCTTTGAAATAGATCCGGCGCGCTTCACGGCGCGCCGGTTTTTCGTTGCCGCGAACCGCGCGCGGCACGATCAGGCAGTGGTCAACACCGAAATCCTGGCCTGAGCGATCATTTCGTCAATTTCCGGCTTCGCGCCCGATACGCTTCGAACCCGTTCGGCGCTTCGCCAGTAACTCGCGGCGTTGGTAACCAGCTATTAAACAAGTTGGATTATCCGGAGAGTTGGGCATTCGGGGCGCGTGTGCTGGCTTGTGGGCCAGCCGGTAACACAGGCGTGGACCCATGGCCCTTGACCCGGACGAATTCGTCACCCTGACAGATCACGGCTCGATGAAACTGCGCGCTGCAGTATTGCGCGCGATGACGTTGCTGCCCAAAGAACGCAAGCGGGCGACGATTGTCCGCGAGGGTGAACCGGCGATCCTGGATTTCGAGCAGATCAAGAACCTTGCGGCGCAGTGGAACGAGCGGCTCGTGCCAATCGACTGACTGGTTTCGCTGTGCCGGTTTCAATCTGGCCGCGCACCCCCAGGAGGCGGCCCGGGCGCGGCCCCGTCACCCCCACGGTACTCACGCAAAGGCGGGGCCGTGCTTTTGTTCCTTCACAGTGCCAGATCCGGTCATCGCGACTAACCGCACGACACCTACGGCAACTGGGTCTGCCCCCAACAGTATAAGTATCATTACTGATGCGCGTTCGAATGCGACGGACGGTGCGGAACGATCGCGCCGCCATCGCCGAGCCCGAAATAAAAGCAGGGCGCGGCTGGCATCACCACAGCCGCGCCCTACATCGCCGGTCAATGGGGCAGGGGGGATAACCGGCTGCCGGGATGACTCAGAACCCCCCGGAGTCGTTCCCGCACTACCCAAAAAAATTTACACACGGTTAAGTGATGGCGAAATTCTGAACCTCGCGGGTTCCCTCGCGTTCTTATTAATGATCGCCATGGGGCGAGGGACGTACCGCCATGTCACAGAAATCGCGAATTCTCTTCGGTGTGGCTGCCATCGCGCTGACGCTGGGCGCCATCCCGCTGGCCGCCGGCCGCGACCTCGCCGGCGATGTCTTCAACCGTTCGCAGGATGTCTTCAACCGTTCGCAACCCGTGTCCAGCACGCTGGCCGCGGGCGTGATCAATCGCGCCGCCAAGGCCGACCGCGCCGGTAGCGCCGTACGCTCCGAGGTGGCGACGCGGACGATCTCGCTGCAGTTCAACGGGCTTGCCGATACCTCGGTGCTGGTCCGGGTTCCCGTCGCCCAGGCGGCGCGCCCCAGTTCCTTCGCGCCGTCCTGGAGCAAGTCCGACAAGCGGGCGGTGGCCTGCGAGCCCGTCGTCAGCGTGCTCACAGAAGTCGCCAAGCGGCTCGAGCCGGGCAGCTGCGTAACCTGAGCCCTAGCGACTGCGGAAGTCTCACACTCGCTGTCGTCCCTGCGAAAGCAGGGACCCATAGCCACGGCTCTCGTTGTTGCGCGAAAGCCGTCGAATACCTTCTTTCAAAATAAACGAC
>JBAUUA010001139.1:0-3421 GCA_049582465.1 Bradyrhizobium sp.
GAGAACCGAGTGAGATACTCTTCAAACTTTTTCGTCGTACTCAACGATTAAGTCGACAACTTCGGTGTCTTTGTCGAAGAACGCATGATTTTCGAAGGGAAACGGAAATATATCCGTGTCGCCATGCTTCACAATGTTCTGAATAGCTTGCGTTGCGGACCGTTTGAAATCCAACTTGCTGACCATCTCGTCTCACAATGCAAAATAATTGAGCTCCCTATGTTGTAGCCAGGAGCGTAGCGCAATAGCTCGTGCCATCATGCGCTTTGCACTAAAAACCTGAGGTTGCATAGTAAAACCTTAGTCGTGTGTTTTGGCGAGGTCACTCCGCCATCACCCCCTCCACAAACCCCACCGGATCAGCACAAAACTCCCGCATGATCCTGTAGTGATCCGTCTCCTCGACGGTCACGGGCTCCAGCCCATCCTTCGACAGCCGCAGCAGGCGCGCGCCGGGATAGGCCATCAGGACAGGCGAATGCGTGGCCATCACGACCTGGCAGATCCTGGATTGCTCCATCCGCCGCATCAGCTTCAGGAATTCCATCTGGCGCGCGGGCGACAGCGCCGATTCCGGTTCGTCGAAGATGAAGATGCCCTGCTTCCGGCAGCGCTCTTCGAAAAACCGCAAGAAGCCCTCGCCATGCGAGTGCGAGAGGTAGTCGGGCGGGATGCCCATGGGGACGCCCGGGGATGATCTCGGTGTTGGTCTTGTCCTGATATCTCGCGACGGAGAAAAAGCTCTCGGCGCGAAAGAACCATCCGTTGGTGATCCGGGGCAGCCAGCCTGCGCGGAGCGCCTTCGAGAGCTCGCCGCCCATCTTCTCGATCGCATCGGAGTGATCGACCGGCATATAACCCTTGCCGCCGCCGGCTTCGTCATAGCCGGCGAGCACGGCGATCGCTTCCAGGAAGGTGGATTTGCCGGTGCCGTTTTCGCCGACGATGATGGTGATGGGCCGGTCGAAACTCAGTTCGAAATCGTCGCGCAGGAACGGCAGGCAGAACGGATAGGCGGCGCGATCGGCGATGCGCGACGGGTCGAGCCAGACGCGCCTGAGGTATGGCGCCGGCATGTCGATGGTTCGATCGCGTCTTGAGGCCATATCCCCACTCCTTCCGGCGGTAGTGCCGCCAGCACTGCATCCCGTCCGCGAACCCTGCCGGATCGTGGCAACGCCAACGATGAGTTCAACGGCAAACAACGTGGGAGCGTCGGCTCTGGTGCCATCAGAACCGATCGGCCTCCCGGCGGTGAGGTTTCCATTCCTCGACCACCGCTTCCACGAAACCGATCGGATCGGCGCAGAATTCCCGCATGACCTTGTAATGATCCGTCTGGTCGACGCTCACGGGCTCCAGGCCATATTTGGACATCTGCAGCAGCCGCGCGCCGGGATAGGCCATCAGCATCGGCGAGTGCGTGGCCATCACGACCTGACAGATCGTGGAGTCCTCCATCCGCCGCATCAGCTTCAAAAATTCCATCTGCCGCGCCGGTGACAGCGCGGCCTCAGGCTCGTCGAAGATGTAGATGCCCTGGCGCTGGCAACGCTCCTGGAAGAAGCGCATGAAGCCTTCGCCGTGCGAATGCGACAGGAAATCCGCCGAGCTGCCGACAGAGTCGAGATATCGCGCCACCGAGAAAAAACTCTCGGCGCGGAAGAACCAGCCATTGGTGACCTTCGGCAGCCAGCTCGCGCGCAACGCCGTCGAAAGCTGCCCGCCCATCTCTTCGATCGCATCGGAATGATCGACCGGCCGATGGCCTTTGCCGCCGCCGGCTTCGTCATAGCCGGCCAGCACCGCGATGCCTTCGAGCAAAGTGGATTTGCCGGCGCCGTTTTCGCCGGCGATGATGGTGATCGGCCGGTCGAAACTCACCTCGAACTCGTGGCGCAGGAACGGCAGGCAGAACGGATAGGCCGCGGGATCGGTGACGAGGGATCGATCGAGCCGGACCTGCCTGAGGTACGGCGCGGGCATGTTGATGGTACGATTGCGTTTTGAGGCCATAACTCCCCTGCCCGCCAAGTCGAGGCCATCAAACGCGACGACCCCACCAGAACATAACGGGAACTTTACCGTCAGGGAAGCGCTTTCTTCGGCGCGCGGGCCGGGCTCGAACTTCGCTTGCCGCAGGGATCACGGCAGAGACTGATCCATGTCCAACGCGGGCCGCGCGTTGGATGCGCGGCGGACCAGCCGTGCCGGCACGCCGACTGCGGTGTACCCCGACGGCACCGACGCAAGAACAAGCGAGCCCGCGCCGATTTTGGCAAAGTCGCCGATGTCAACGTTGCCCAGCACTGTCGCACCGGCCGATAGCAGCACGCCGCGGCCGATCCGTGGCGCGCCGGCCTGGCCTTCCGGCAAGCTGCTGAGCGTGACCTCCTGCAGCATCGATACGTCTTCAGCGATGACCACGCCCTTGCTGACGGTGATGCCGGTGCCGTGGTCGATAAACAGGCCGCTCCCGATCGTCACGGATGGATGGATGCTGACATGCAATGCCTGGGTGATACGGCTGTGCAGCTCGCGGGCGGATTCGGTTCGGCCGCTTTCCCAGAGCCGATGCGAGATGCGAAAAGCCTGCAGCGCGATGTAGCCCTTGAAATGCAGCAGCACGTGAAGAGGGCCGGGACACGCGGGATCGCGGTCAATTGGAGCCCGCAGATCGAGGGTCGCGGTCTCGATCAAAGCGGGATCGTCACGATAGGCCCGTTCGGCAATTCGCCGGGTAAACGCTTTCTCGTCGCGGCTGCCACTGACCGCCAGGGCAATCAATTGTGCCAGCGTGCCGGCAAGATTGCCCGGACCGACGACCGTCTCCTGCATCCACGCGGCCAAAGCCGGTTCGGCGGCGGCGACCGCGACCGCCTCGCGGTGAATTGTATTCCAAAGCGAAACGCTTTCAGCCGGTAATGCCAGGCCCATGATGGTCTCCGCGGACTGAGCGACATTCAGCGCGTCGCACAGCTACTTGCGTCACAACTTGTCGACGTTCTTGCTTGAACACTACGACAAGCGGCGCGGCGCGCCAACTGATTTGCCCGTCGGGTTGTTTTGAAAAAGGCGTGTCCAGCCCCTTCTTAAAAAATATTCTGATTTTCAGAAACCGCAAATCACCTCTATAACTCCCGCCGTCCACCCCACTCGAGGGGCGTATCGCGATCGTCACGGACGCGGGGCTGGATGCGATGGACGCGGCGGCGCTTTTGACGAACAGCGCCAAGGCGGACGGTGAAGTCGTGTGGTCCTGACGCCTCGACGCCGGCGTCAAGTTCGCGGAGCAAGCTCCGCGGGCGACGGTGACAAGAAAGCCCGATCGCCGGCTATCAGATTCACACATTTGGAGACCGCAGAGAGACGCCGTATTTGATGAGACGGAAGTCCTCGAGGCCCAGACGCATCACCTTTG
>JBAUUA010001140.1:0-2635 GCA_049582465.1 Bradyrhizobium sp.
GTCCAGCGGATCCGGCACCTCGTTGCCGTGTTTTGCATAGGCGCCTGCGAATTCCTTCTGGCGGCCCTTGCGGACGGCCTCCGCTAGATCGCCTTGAAAATCGCAGAAGAACGGGAACGGCCGCGTCGATCCCCATTCTTCGCCCATGAACAGCATGGGGATCATCGGCGCCAGCAGCGTGATCGCCAGCGTGGCCTCGATCGCCCGGGGATCGGCCATGCTCTCAAGCCGGTCGCCGAGCGCGCGGTTGCCGATCTGGTCGTGGTTCTGCAGGAAATTGACGAAGGCGGTCGGAGAAAGCCCGCCGCTCGGCTCGCCGCGCAATCGTCCGCCGCGATGCGCGGATGCCTCTCCCTGATAGACAAAACCCGAGCCCAGCGCGCGGGCGATGTCCGTTCGTGGCGAGCGCTGATAGTCGCGGTAGTAGCCGTGGGATTCGGCGGTCAGCAGCACGTGCCAGGCGTGATGATAATCATCGTTCCACTGTGCGCGGTATTTGCCGCGCGGCGGATCTTCATCCGTATCTAGAAGGCTCGCGGCGTTGTCATCGTTCTCGAGCACCAGGTGGATGTGGCGGCCGGCTTCCGCGGCGAGTTGGCCAACGGCGACGCTGAGATCGTGCAGCATCGAGGTTTCGCCGAGTTCGGCGATCGAATGCACCGCGTCCAGCCGCAGCCCGTCGAAACGGTAGTCGCGCAGCCAGTACAGCGCGTTCTCGATCGCGAAGGCGCGGACCTCGGGCACCCGATAATCGATCGCGCTGCCCCAGGGCGTCTGCGCCTCTGTGAAGAAAGAGGGTGCATAGCGACCGAGGTAATTTCCCTCGGGCCCGAAGTGGTTATAGACGACGTCGAGCAACACCATCAGCCCGCGCAGATGGGCGGCGTCGATCAGCGCCTTGAGATCGTCCGGGCGCCCATAGGCGCTGTCCGGTGCGTACCACAGCACGCCGTCATAGCCCCAGTTGCGCGCGCCCGCGAAATCCGCCAGTGGCATCAGCTCTAGCGCAGTGATGCCGGACGCCACCAGATGGTCGAGCTTGGCGATCATGGCGCGGTAGGTGCCTTCCGCCGTGAAGGTGCCGACATGAGTTTCGATCAAGACGGTTTCCGGCCACGGCCGGCCGCGCCAGTCCGTCGCGCGCCAGCGATAGTTCGCATGATCGATCACTTCGCTCGGCCCGGACACGTCGTCGGGCTGGAAGGCGGAAGCCGGATCGGGCACATCGATGTCGTCGTCGATGCGGAATTTGTAGCGCGCGCTGGCCTCAACGCCCGGAACTTCGGCGACAAACCAGCCGTCCTCGCCGCGCCGCATGGCATGGGATTTTTCCAGCAGGAGATCGACCCGCTTCGCCGCCGGCGCCCAAAGCCGGAATAAGGCGCCGTCCGCTGTCAGTCGTGGACCGAATTGCCGCTCATTCATGCCGAACCCGCAAACGCCAGGACCGAACGGGGAGGCGCCTTTGCCTCGCTTGCCGCTGCGAAATCCCTGGCCTCTTGCTTAACGTCAGCGGTGTTCAATAGTTGCTGCCAGGTCCTGTATTCCGGCAGCTTCGGCAGCGTGAACGCGATCTCCTCGGGCGCGGCGTTCAGCACGATGAAGATCGGCTCGCCGCCCTTTTCGGCCGGTCCGAGCACATAGGAGAGAAAGCGGCCTTCCGGGAATTTCCAGTCTTCTTGCGTCATGTCTTCGGCCGCCGGCGTCAGCCACAATACACCGTAGGAGCCGTCTGCGCGCCGGCCGTCGAGCCAGCGGTGCGAACGTATCTGGGGAAAGCGCCGGCGCAATTCGGTCATGTGACCGATGAAATCGGTGAGGTCGTCGCCCTCGCGGCCGAGCCCTTCCCAGCCGACCCAGCCGATCTCGTTGTCCTGGCAATAGGCATTGTTGTTGCCGTTCTGGGTGTTGCCGACCTCGTCGCCGGCGAGCACCAGCGGCAGTCCCTGCGCGAGCATGAGGCAGGCGATCTGGTTCTTCCGCAAGCGCCGGCGCAGCGCGATGATGGCCGGATCGTCGGTCGGGCCTTCATGGCCGCAATTGTTGCTCAGATTGTCGTTGGAGCCGTCGCGATTGTCCTCGCCATTGGCCTCGTTGTGCTTCTCGTTGTAGCTGAAGAGGTCGGCCAGCGTGAAACCGTCATGCACGGTGATGTGGTTGATTCCGGCGCGCGGCTTGCGGCCGTCGTGGTTGTAGAGGTCGGACGAGCCGGTCATGCGGCTGGACACTTCGCCGATCAGGCTGCCTTCGCCGCTCCAGTAGCGCCGCATCGCGCTGCGATAGCGGTCATTCCATTCCGACCATTGCGATGGAAACGCGCCGACCTGGTAGCCGCCGAGCCCGAGGTCCCAGGGTTCGGCGACGAGCTTGACCGAGGCCAGCACCGGGTCCTGCCGGATCGCGGTGAGGAACGCGGTGTTGCGGTCGAACCCGTTCGGCCCGCGGGCGAGCGTGGTGGCGAGGTCGAAACGGAAGCCGTCGACGTGGCAGACCTCCACCCAGTAGCGAAGCGAATCCATCACCATCTGCAGCACCCGCGGATGGGTGAGATTGACCGAGCTGCCGCAGCCGGTGAAATCGTCGTAGTAGCGCGGATTGTCCTTCATCAGCCAGTAATAGGAGGCGTTGTCGATGC
>JBAUUA010001141.1:0-11815 GCA_049582465.1 Bradyrhizobium sp.
CCCGAGAATGGCGACTGGCTTTCATTGAAGCCGCCGCCGGCCTGGCCTTGGCCGTTGCGGCCGCCCTGGCCGCGGGCGCGGTTGGCCTGGGCGCGCTGCCAGCCCGGCGTGGTGTAGCTCGAGCCGAAGGATTCCACATTGTCGAAACGCGAGGGGCCGTAGCCGCCGCTGCCGCCCCAGCCGGAGCCGCCCTTGGA
The DNA here is from genome assembly GCA_049582465.1 of Bradyrhizobium sp. Classification (GTDB taxonomy): domain Bacteria; phylum Pseudomonadota; class Alphaproteobacteria; order Rhizobiales; family Xanthobacteraceae; genus Bradyrhizobium. The sequence continues at coordinate 198 of JBAUUA010001141.1, forward strand.
TTCCGTGATCTCGACATTATGCGCCGGCAGTTCGTCGAGAAAGCGCGACGGAATCGTGGTCGACCAGGTGCCGTGAATCCGCCGGTTGGTGGCAAAATAGAGTTTCGCCCGGCGACGGGCGCGCGTGAGTCCGACATGGGCGAGGCGGCGCTCTTCTTCCAGACCGGCGCGGCCCTGTTCGTCGAGCGTGCGCTGGCTCGGAAACAGCCCTTCCTCCCAGCCCGGCAGGAACACGTTGTCGAATTCGAGTCCCTTGGCCGAATGCAGCGTCATCAGCGACACCGCATCGTCGTCGGCGCCGCCGTCGCGGTCCATCACCAGCGAGATATGCTCGAGGAATCCCTGCAGGTTCTCGAATTCCTCCATCGAGCGCACCAGCTCCTTGAGGTTTTCGAGCCGCCCGGCGGCGTCGGCGGAGCGGTCCTTCTGCCACATCTCGGTATAGCCGCTCTCGTCGAGGACGATCTCGGCCATTTCGGTATGCGAGGTCACCTCGCGCTGCGCGCGCCAGCGATCGAAGCTGGCGATGAGGTCGCGCAGGGAGCCGCGCGCCTTCGGTTTCAATTCGTCGGTCTCGACCACGGCGCGGGCGGCCTCGAACAGCGGAATGCGGCGTTTGCGGGCGTGGTCGTGCAGCATCTGCACGGTGGCATCGCCGAGCCCGCGCTTCGGCACGTTGACGATGCGCTCGAAGGCGAGGTCGTCGGCCGGCGAATTGATCACGCGCAAGTATGCCAGCGCGTCACGGATTTCGGCGCGCTCGTAGAACCTTGGACCGCCGATCACGCGATAGGGCAGGCCGAGCGTGACGAACCGATCTTCGAACTCGCGCATCTGGAACGAGGCGCGCACCAGAATGGCGATATCGTTGAGCTTGTGGCCGGCGCGCTGCAGCTCCTCGATCTCCTCGCCGATGGCACGCGCTTCCTCCTCGGAATCCCAGGAGCCGGTGACGGTGACCTTCTCGCCATCGACGTCCTCGGTGCGCAGCGTCTTGCCGAGCCGGCCTTCGTTGTGGGCGATCAGATGCGAGGCGGCGGCGAGGATATGGCCCGTGGAGCGGTAATTGCGCTCGAGGCGAATGACCTTGGCGCCGGGAAAATCGTGCTCGAAGCGCAGGATGTTGTCGACCTCGGCGCCGCGCCAGCCATAGATCGACTGGTCGTCGTCGCCGACGCAGCAGATGTTTTTGGGGGGCGAGGCGGACTGGGGAACGTCATTCCGGGGGGCACCGGCAGGGGCGAACCCGGAATCTCGCAGTGAGTCCTCTTTATCAGGAGATTCCGGGTTCGCATCTTCGATGCGCCCCGGAATGACCGGAGAGGCGGTGTGTCCGGGAATAACGGCGGATAGCGGCACGCCCGGCTTCGACGACGCCTGCGACAACAGACGCAGCCAGAGATACTGCGCCACGTTGGTGTCCTGATATTCGTCGACCAGGATGAACTTGAAGCGGTTTTGGTAATTTCGGAGCACGTCGGGATGCTCGCGGAACAGCCGAATGTTTTCCAACAGCAGATCGCCGAAATCGGCGGCGTTGAGGATTTTGAGCCGCTCCTGATAGGCCGTGTAGAGCTTGCCGCCCTTGCCGTTGCCGAACACGGCGGCCTCGCCCGGCGGAACCTGCGACGGCGTCAGTCCGCGGTTCTTCCAGCCGTCGATCAGCCCGGCCAGCATCCGCGCCGGCCAGCGCTTGTCGTCGATGTTTTCCGCCTGCAGGAGCTGCTTTAACAGCCGGACCTGGTCGTCGACATCGAGCACGGTGAAATTGGATTTCAGCTGCACTAGCTCGGCATGGCTGCGCAGGATGCGGCCGCCGATGGAATGGAAGGTGCCGAGCCAGGGCATGCCTTCGACCGCCTGACCCAGCATCTGGCCAAGCCGCAGCTTCATCTCGCGCGCCGCCTTGTTGGTGAAGGTGACCGAGAGGATTTCGCCCGGCCGCGCCCGGCCCGTGCTGAGGATATGGGCGATCCGGCAGGTCAGCACCCGGGTCTTGCCGGTGCCGGCGCCGGCCAGCACCAGAACCGGGCCATCCAGCGTTTCCACCGCCTCTCGCTGCTCGGGATTGAGGCCGGAGAGATATTGCGGGGTCGCCGACGCCCGGGCGCGCGCGGCAATGCCGCCAGCGGCGGGCTGGTGGTCGGGGACGCCGTGATGGATCAGCTTGTTCGGCTCGGTCATATGCGAATCGTCTTCCGCCCACGATGGCACCGCGGGGCCGTGAAGGGGAGCCTTCATAGCAGGATTGATGGGCATATAGGGCTTTGGCGGGGCTTTTGACAGGCTTTATCCCGTGCCGGCTGTGCCGGCCTTTCGCCTCCCGACCCCGGATTTTGTTCCTTCGGCGGCCGGAAATTTTCCTGGTTTCTAGGCCCGGAACCCCGGGGAACATTTGTTCCGGCGCCCGATTATTTCCGCATCCGATGCGCGGCGCCTTCCGTCGCGCCGAGTTTGAAACCGAAGACGAAGGTATGTGTCATGCTGAGCTGGGTCGTTACGTTCCTGATTATCGCGCTGATCGCAGGCGTTCTGGGCTTCGGCGGCGTCGCCGGCGCCTCGATCGAAATCGCCAAGATCATCTTCTTCATCGCGATCGTGCTGTTTCTGGTCTCGGCCGTGGTCGGCCTGGCGCGCGGCCGCACCCGCGTCTAGCCGGCAGCGCTGGCGGTCGAGAGCAAAATGAGAGCCCGGCGGTGCAGCGCGCCGGGCTCCGATGCGATCAGGTGTGAGAGGCGGCCGCTTTCGACGCCCGATGCGGCAGCCGCGCCAGGAAATTCCGCATCAGCCTGGCGACATCGCCCGCCGATTCGTCGAGCGCGAAGTGGCCGGCATCCAGCACGTGCACCTCCGCTTTCGGTAAGTCTCGCTTGAGCGCCGCCACCTCTGCAATGTCGAACACCGGATCGTAACGGCCCCAGACGATCAGGGTCGGCGGCCGGCGCTCGCGCAGCCAGTTCTGCCAGGCCGGGAAGGCGGCGAGATTGTTGCGGAAATCGTAAAACAGGTCCGACTGGATATCGGCCTCGCCCGGCCGCGCCAGGAATGCGGCTTCGTCTCTCCAGAGGTCGGGGTCATAGCGCTCGGGATGCGGCGAGCCGTTGACATGACGGAGACGGGCCACGTCGACCGAGGCCAGCCCCGCCCGATATTTGGTTTCGTTGGCGGCCCGATCGGCCCAGAAGCCCTTGCGCACGGCCTGCAGCCGGCCGAGCCCCTCTTCATGCGCGATCGCGTTCTGGACGATCAGCGCGGTCACCCGCTCCGGATGGGCTAGGGCCACCCGGTAGCCGACGGGCCCGCCGTAATTCTGCAGATACAGCGCGTAGCGATCCAGATGGATGGCCTCGGTGAAGGCGCCGACGATGTCGGCGAGGGAATCGAACGTATAGGAGAACTTGTCCGGCGGCGGCGCCTCCGAATTTCCGAAGCCGGGATAATCGGGAGCGATCAGGTGATAGCGATCGGCGAGCAAGGGCATCAGCGTGTCGAACATCCGGGACGATGACGGAAATCCGTGCAGCAGCAGAATGGCCGGAGCCTTGCTGGGACCGGCCTCGCGATAGAAGATGCTCACGCCTTTGACGGTGACGGTCTTGTAGGTCGTCGCCCGGCTCGCTGAAATTCCCGCGCCGGCGGTTTCGGTGGCTTGCACAGGCACCGCCGCGAGACCGCCCAGCAAGATCGAGGCGAAGAGCAGGCGGCATATAAGCGCCAGCTTGCGAGAGGAAATGGCCGCCAGATGATTCACCAAATACTCCCTCGAATATCTTTCCGAATGCGCGACAGCAGGGCGTGCACGCCGCGTGCAAACGCGCCGCGTCGGAGGATGCTTGTGGCATGCCTGACGGGATCGGGCCAAGCGAACGGGCCGTCCCGAAGTCATTGCTCTGGCCGTTTGTCGCTCAAGTCCGGTTCTTTGTCGCCTGAATCCGATTGTGCCTTCACTGGCAAAGCGTCGCCGCTGATTTTTGTTCGGCCCAGGCCACGTGTTGCGCGACCATGCCGGCGACTTGCCCGGCATGGGTCGAAATCATGAAATGGGTCGCGCCCGCGATTTCGGCGGAGCGGGCATTCGGTATGCCCCGGGCCAGCAGTTGGTTGGTGCGTTTGGCGGCCGGGTGACTGGCTTCGCCCCACAGTACGAGCGCGGGGATCTTGATCGTCGCAAGCAGTGCCGGCGTCAGTTCGAAACCATAGGCGCAGGCCCAGTCCAGAAGGTTGACCGGCGTCGTTTCAATGGCGTAGTCGCGAAGGCGTTGCGGCCAGCCCGAGAACGTGCCCGCGCCGCCATAGAAATCGATCATCTGTTCGATCGCGGTCTTGTCGCCGGCAAAATACGCCAGGAAATACGCATCGGTCATATTACGAAATGCGAGATAGTGCCGGTATTCGCCCATCGGCCGCAATATTTCGGCAGCGGGTGCCTCGGCGACCGTCAGGCTCAGCAGCGGCACGCGCTGTCGCAGCGCGACCGCAAGCGCGGTCAGGCCGCCGAAGGAATGGCCGACCAGGTGCACGGGACAGGCCGCGCGCCTGATCACCGCTTCAACGGCTTCGGCCTCGTGGGAAATATCGGTATCTCCGGCGGTGCGCCGCTCGGCCGTGCCGCCATAGCCGAGCAGGCTCGTCGTCACGCAGCGGAAACCGCGCTGCCAGTGCGCGAGCATCGGCCGCCACGCCGCGCCGGTGCTGCACGATCCCGGCACCAGCACGACCGTCGAACCGGCTCCGGTTTCGTCGTAGTCCACGCGCCCGCGCAAATCCTCGATCATAATTTCGGCACTCCCTTTGAACGGGGCTAGTTAGCCGAAGCGGCGTCGAGCCCGCGCCCTCCGAACGGAGGACAATCGCTCGACGCCGTGGCTACGCCGCGCCGGGAGATCAGCGCTTGGTGATCACGACCTCGAGATATTCGCTGGGAACGACCATGGCGCCGTCATCGGCCCGGTTCATTCGTGCGACCAGCGCAAATATATCGTTCGTCAGGCCTTGTTGATTGGCCGCGTCGAGCGCCGCGAAGGCCTTGAGTGTCGGGCCGTAATAGCTCTTGAAGATATCGAGGAAATGCTCGGGCGAACGGTAGCGGAAGTTGAAATGACGCCGCTCCGCCTTGATGGAGGCAGCCGACGCGCCGAACATTTCCTTGATGCGGGCCTCGGTGCCCCAAAGTGCCGGCGATTTCGCGCCGGCCGGCGGCGGCAGATACTTGCCGAGGGTTTTGAAGAGCTGCCCGATAAAGCCTTCGGGCGTCCAGTTGGCCAGGCCGATCTTGCCGCCACGCTTGCTTACTCTCGCAAGCTCCGACGCGGCCTTGTCCTGGTCGGGTGTGAACATGACGCCGAAAGTCGAGACCACCGCGTCGAAACTGGCATCGGCAAACGGCAGAGCTTCGGCGTCCGCCTCCTTGAACTCGATCGACAAACCGTCAGCCGCGGCGCGCGAGCGGCCGCGCTCGAGCAGGCTCGGCACATAGTCCGTGGAGACGACCTCGCACCAGCGCCGCGCCGCGGCGAGGGTGGCGTTGCCATTGCCGGCGGCGACGTCGAGAACCTTCTGTCCCGAGCGAAGGTCGAGGGCCTCGCAAAGCTCTTCGCCGACGATCTGCAGGGTGATGCCGACAACGGCATAGTCGCCGGAGGACCAGGCGCCCTGCTGACGGGCCTTCAATGCCGCGAGATCGGGCTGGACTTGTGTCTGGCTTGCGGCGGCGGATGATGCGGTCATGATGATGTTCCTCTAATGAGCTGGGGTTGAAATTCCGGCGTGGCGACGGATGCGCCGTCACGCTCGGTGACGGCCCGTGTCGCAGCCGGACGCGTTTGGAAATTGCAGGCGCGGCGAGGCCTGCCGATCGCGATGGATTGGTCCGCCGAACCCGGCGAGGCCGCGTTCAAGCGGTCCGCCGCAGGCGCCAACGCCACGTGGAACGGTAAAAAGGACTGCCATCGGGAACTCCTCATATGCGTTGAACGAGGAGCGGGCTTAATCCCTGCCGCAGCAGGCGCTTATCCAGTTTGCGCCACGATTATCCGAATAGTGAACTTTTTAGCTCCAATCGAGACTCAAGATCGATGGTTTGGAGTTCCCGATATGATTGCGAGACAGAACATTTCATCAACGCCACTGCCGCGCAGCGTTCGGCGCGCGCTCGATGCGATGCATGCCAATGTCGGGCACGGCTGGAACGTGACGGGGCTCGCCGCGGTCGCCGGCGTTTCCGGCCGGACGCTGCAGCGCCAATTTCTGGCCTTTCTCGGCAAGGCGCCTCATGCCGTGCTTCGCGACATCAGTTTCGACCGTGCGCGGCGTGAACTGCTGCGGGGCTCTTCCGGCGCCAAGGTGGCGGATGTCGCACAGCGCTGCGGCTTTCTCCATGGCGGCCGATTCTCTATCGAGTATCGCCGCCGCTACGGCGAAACACCGTCGCAAACGCTGAAGCGGCAGGTGGTGTTCACGGCCGCTCTCGGCTCGATGCCTTCGTTTTTCATGCCGGCCCGCGACCGGCCGACGGTCGCGTTCGGCCCGATCGAGGCCGCCGCGGAACATCTCGAAATCGCGGGCGTCCTAGGCGAGGATCTCGCCACCGCGCTGACGCGCGCCGGCATTGCCGTCGCGAGCCAGCCGAGATCGGCGCGCTACCAGCTGATCGGCGCGATCCGGGGCGAGGGCGCGCAGACGCGCCTGACCTTCCGCCTGATCGATGGTGAAACCGGCCGTCAGCTCTGGGCGCACCGCTCCGACGGCGCGCTGCATGACGACAACACCGCCGGGGAGCATCTCGCCACCCGGATCGCCGCGGCGCTGCAGCCATGTTTGCGCTCCGCCGAGATCGAGCGCGCGCTGCGCAAGCCCGGCACCGACCTCGGTGTGCACGACCTTGCCTTGCGGGCCATGCCCGGCGTGCTCTCGCTCGATGCCGAGGGCAATGCGCGCGCGCTCGACTTGCTTGAGCACGCGATGGAGCAGGATCCCGGCCACGCGCTGGCGACGGCGCTTGCGGCCTGGGCCCATGCTCAGCGCGTTGTCTATCATTTCACGACCGAGCCGCAAGCGGACCGGGTGCGCGGCGTCGAACTGGCGCACAGGGCGCTGGCGCTTTCCGGAGACGCAAGCGTGCTCGCCGTGCTCGGCAACGCCCTGACGTTGCTCAACGAGCTCGATACCGCGGAACTGGTGATCGGCAAGGCACTGGCGGTCGACGGCGGATCGGCATGGGCGTGGAGCCGCAGCGGCTGGCTGGATGTCTACCGCGGCGATCCAGATTCGGCGATCGAACGATTGAAGATCGCGCTCGACCTCGCGCCGCACGATTCGCTCGCCTTCAACAGCCTGGTCGGAATCGGCTGTGCGCATTTCAAGGCCGGCAATTATGCCGAAGCCGCGAGGTGGCAGGAGCGTGCGCTGATCGAGCATCCGTCGGCGATCTGGGTGCATCGAACCCTCTGTCCGGCCTATGTGCTCGCCGGAGCGAGGCTTGACGCCCGCCGAAGCCTGGCTGCGCTGCGCGCGCAATATCCGCAGCTCACGCTGTCGGAGGTGCAACGGGGCATGCCGCCGCTGCCGGAATCCTACTGTAATCTCGTCGTCGATGCGCTGAACGATGTCGGCCTCCCGGCGTAGGGAATATTCCCGGTGTTGCGGTGTAGCACCTGAGACCGGTTCGTTTCGGGGCGGATCAGTCGTTGCGTCCTATCCATTTCACGCCGCGATGATTGGCTCGATCACTCGGGACGGTGATGGGTGCCTTGGAAATGCCATCGAGTCGAGATGTCTGCGCGTCGAGACCAAGCTGCCATTTCCTGTTCCGTCCATTTTCCTTCAGCATCATTTTATTCGAGACCCATAGCCATGAACGATAGAGAGCAATTGTCGGCGCTGATTGGCGATATCTATGACGCCGTCCTCGATCCCGAGCAGCGAATCGACGTGATCGAGAAGATCGCGAGCTTCACCGGCGGTCATTCGGGCGGGCTGCTGTCGAAACACTCGCTGGGCTACTCCGAGCATCTCTATTGTTATATCGGGGCGGATCCGGAGAGCCTGCAGGCCTATTCGGAGAGCTATCCGAAACTCGATCCAACGGCGGCCACGCATTCATTCGGCGTCGCGCAGGTCGTGAGCGCCACGGATGTCGTGCCCTACGACGAATTTCGCCGCGGCCGCTTTTACCGCGAGTGGGCGCGGCCGCATGGCTGGGTCGACGTGGCGAGCGCGGTGGTCGAGAAATCCGCGACGAGTTGCACGTTTCTCAGCGTGGTGCGGCACGAGGCGAGCGGCGTGGTCGACGACGAAATGCGCCGGCGGATGGCGCTGGTCGTGCCGCATGTCCGGCGCGGCTATCTGATCGGCAAGACCATCAATCTCGGGCAGGCCGAAGCTGCGTGCTTCTCCGATATCCTCGATGGCCTGAGCGCCGGCATGATCCTCGTCGACGGCATCGGCCGCGTGGTGCATGCCAACGCGGCGGGGAATGCCATTCTCGGCGCCGCCGACTTCCTGCGCACGGTGCATGGGCGGCTCGTTGCCGGCGATGCGCGGACCAACGCGGCCTTTCGCGAAATCCTCGCCGCGGCGGACGCGGGAGACGCCGCTGTCGGCCTAAAGGGTATCGCCCTGCCGTTGACGGCGCATGATGGCGAACATTACGTCGCTCACGTGTTGCCGCTGACTTCCGGCGTACGCCGGCAAGCGGGCCTTGCCTTCAACGCGGTTGCCGCATTGTTCATTCGCAAGGCGGCACTGGCAGCCTCCGCAACGCCCGATGTCATCGGCAGAATGTACAAGCTGACGCCCGCCGAACTGCGTGTGCTGCTTGCCATCGTCGATGTCGGTGGAGTTCCGGAGGTGGCAGCGGCGCTCGGCGTGGCTTCCACCACCATCAAGACCCACCTCAACCGCCTGTTTGAAAAAACCGGCGTTTGCCGGCAGGCCGATCTGGTCAAGCTGGTCGCCGGGTTTTCCACGCCGCTGGCGAGCTGAGGCCAATCATTCACCGAAGCGCCCGCGCGAACGCGCCAGCCGCGGCGCGGCCGGCTGCCGTTATGTTGCGGCGGTTAACCGCTCAACAAATCGTCATGCAGTGTCGTTCGAACGGAGGATGACGATGTCCGAGCCAAAATCTATCCCCGCGCCACTGAAGGCGTGCGCTCGATGAGCGCGACGAGGCCGTGCGATTCCTGAAATCGCCATTCGCGAAACGCGACGTGGAAGCGCGGCCCTTCGATTTCGGAGTCGCTGATAATGCTGAGACGTATGGTCTTGACGGGTGCCTTGGTCGGCATCGCGCTGGCGCATGGGTTTGTCTTGTACAGGATTGATACAGGGCTTCGCTCGCACGGCCTCACGCCGACCATGGCGTCCAGATCCCACAAGGCATTCTGGTAACGGCCGGCGCGTTTCAGACGGGCAGACTCACGACGCCGTATATGCCGGCTTCTCGCGGCTCACGACTTGATGATCCCGGGTCATCCGATCGCACGATGTTCGTGTCGTGCGTTTGCGGCCATTGCTGACATCCGCATGTTCACGCCTTTGCGCGCAACACATTTTTGAGGACCAGCACCATGGCCAAATTTACCGGAACCGGCGCCGACGAAATCATCATTCCGTCCTTTGTCTCGTCGACCGTGACAGCGACTGGCGGGGCAAGGCCGTCGAACGCCGCCGACACCATCGACGGCGGCGCCGGCAACGACACCATCGATGGCGGTGGCGGCAACGACGTGCTGCTCGGTGGCGATGGCAATGATCTGCTGATCGGGGGCGCCGGCAATGACATTCTCACGGGTGGCCGCGGCAACGACACGATACTCGGCGGCTCCGGTAACGATCTCGTCATCTGGAATCCGGGCGACGGCAGCGACGTGGTCGAGGGCGGATCGGGCACCGACACGCTGCAGTTCAACGGCTCCAACGTCGGCGAGAACATCAGCGTTTCCGCCAATGGCAGCCGCGCGACGCTGTTCCGCGACGTCGGCAACGTCACCATGGACCTCAACAGCATCGAGAAGATCCAGATCGCGGCGCTGGGCGGTGCCGATCATGTCACGGTCAACGACCTCTCCGGCACCGGCATCAAGCTGGTTGCCGTCGATCTTTCGGCGCTGGGCGCAGGCGACGGCCAGCCGGACACCGTGATCGTCAATGCGACAGCGGGCGACAATCACATCAGCATCGTCAGCGCGGGTTCTTCCGTCGTCGTCAATGGCCTGTCCGCAAAGGTCACCGTCGACGGCGCCGAGGCTGCCAATGATACGCTGGTCGTCAACGGTCTCGCCGGCAATGACACCATCAACGCTTCGACTCTCGATGCCGGCCGGATCAACCTGACGATCGACGGCGGCGCCGGAAACGACATTATTACCGGCAGCGCCGGCAACGATGTGCTGATCGGCGGCGACGGCAATGACGTCGTCACCGGCGGCAAGGGCAACGACACCGCGTTGCTCGGCGCCGGCGATGACCGCTACATCTGGAATTCCGGCGACGGCAGTGACGTGATCGACGGGCAGGACGGCAACGACACGCTGGTCGTCAACGGTTCCAATGCCAGCGAAACGTTCACCGTCACGGCAAACGGCAGCCGCGTGCTGGTTGGCGTCGGCACCGCCACCATGGACATCGGCACCATCGAGAATGTGATGATCAACGCCGGCGGCGGCGATGACGTCATCGTCGCCGGCAACGGCCTGTCCGCGCTCACCAGCCTGACGGTCAATGGCGGCGCAGGCAACGACACCATCACTGGCGGCGACGGCAACGACACGCTGATCGGCGGCGATGGCAACGACCTCATCACCGGCGGCCGCGGCAACGATACCGCGCTGCTCGGCAATGGCGACGACACCTTCGTCTGGAACCCGGGCGACGGCAGCGACGTGGTCGAGGGCGGCGCCGGCACCGACACGCTGCTGTTCAACGGCTCCAATGTCGGCGAGCACATGGACGTCTCGGCCAACGGCGGGCGGGTCAGGCTGTTCCGCGACGTCGGCAATGTCACCATGGATCTCAACAGCATCGAGAAGATCCAGATCAAGGCCCTGGGCGGCGCCGACACGATCACGGTCAATGACCTCTCCGGCACCGGTGTGAAGCAGGTCGCCATCGACCTCGGGGCCGGCACCGGCTCCGGCGATGGCGCGGCGGATACCGTGATCGTCAACGGCACCGCGGGCAACAATCACATCACTCTGACCGGTTCCGGCACCGAGGTGACTGTCAACGGGCTCTCGGCCCAGGTGACCATCGACAATGCGGAAGCAGCCAACGACGCGCTCGTCATTAATGCCCTCGATGGCAACGACACCATCGACGCCTCCGCGCTCACCCTCGGTCCGATCAACCTCACCATCGACGGTGGCGCCGGCAATGACACGATCATCGGCAGTGGCGGCAACGACGTGCTGATCGGCGGCGACGGCAACGACGTCGTCACCGGCGGCAGGGGCAACGACGTCGCGTTGCTCGGCGCCGGCGACGATCGCGATATCTGGAATCCCGGCGACGGCAGCGACACGGTCGAAGGCAATACCGGTACCGACACGCTGGTGTTCAACGGCTCCAACGCCCCCGAGAATATCAGCATCGCGGGCAATGCCGGCGAGGCGATCCTGTTC
>JBAUUA010001142.1:0-10168 GCA_049582465.1 Bradyrhizobium sp.
GACCGGAGCAGAGCGCGCGGCTGGCGAAGATCCTCAAACCGAGGGGCGTCGACGTCATCGACTGTTCCTCCGGCGGCATCACCGACCAGGCGCCGATTCTCGGCAAGGAAATCAAATACAGCTACCAGGTCCCGCTGTCCGAATATGTCCGCCGCCATGCCGATATCATGACCATGGCGGTCGGCTTGATCATCCACGGCGACCAGGCCGAGCAGATCCTGCAGGATGGACAAGCCGATTTGATCGCGGTCGGGCGCGAAATCCTCAACAATCCGAACTGGCCGATGGATGCTGCCTTGAAACTGGGCATTGAGGGGCCATTTCGCACGGTACCGCCGCAATTCGGCTGGTGGCTCGGCACCCGCGCCAAGCGGGGTTTCGGCACAAAACCGTCAACGTGGCAAAACGGCCTCAAAGATACCGGAAAGGTGTTGTGAATCGGCCGGGTTCCAGCGGAGGGCGAGACGCTGAAATACCGGGCCATGGCGGCGGCAACTGACAGCGAGAGAAGGTTCTTCGAACAATGCGCAAGAATATCCTGTTTTTCCTCGGTGCGGCGGCGGGCGCTTGCCTGACCTTGCTCGTCACGGCGCCCCAGGGCGCGCTGTCGGTCGGCATCGCCAGGGCCGCGGTGGGTGCCGATGCCTATTCGCAGCTCAACCTGTTCGGCGAGGTGTTCGAGCGCGTGAAGGCCGACTATGTCGAGAAGCCCGACGACAGCAAGCTGATCGAAGGCGCCATCAACGGCATGGTCAATTCGCTGGACCCTCATTCGCGTTACATGAATGACAAGGCCTGGAAGGACATGCAGGAGACGACCCAAGGCGAGTTCGGCGGGCTCGGGATCGAGGTCATGATGGAGAATGGCCTGGTCAAGGTCGTGGCGCCGATGGACGACACGCCCGCGGCAAAAGCCGGCATTCTATCGGGCGACCTCATCACGCAGATCGACGACGACCAGGTTCAGGGGCTGACGCTCGAGCAGGCCGTCAACAAGATGAAGGGTCCGGTCGATACCCAGACCCGGCTCAAGATCCAGCGCAAGGGCGCGGACAAGCCGATCGACGTCACCGTCAAGCGCGAGATCATCCGCGTGCGCCCGGTCACCTTCCACACCGAAGGCAGCGACATCGGCTATATCCGGATCACCTCATTCAACGAGCAGACCACCGACGGCCTGCATAAGGCGATCGCCGATATCTCAAAGCAGATTCCGCAGGACAAGCTCGCCGGTTATGTCGTCGATCTCCGCAACAACCCCGGCGGATTGCTCGATCAGGCCGTCTCGGTGTCCTCGACCTTCATGGCGCGCGGCGAGGTGGTCTCGACGCGCGGCCGAACGCCCGAGGAAACCCAGCGCTTCACCGCGCGGGGAGGCGATCTCACCAAGGGCAAGCCGGTGGTGCTCCTGATCAACGGCGGCTCGGCCTCGGCTTCCGAGATCGTGGCCGGCGCGCTGCACGATCACAAGCGCGCGACGCTGATCGGCACCCGTTCGTTCGGCAAGGGCTCGGTGCAGACCATCATTCCGCTCGGCAGCGGCAATGGTGCGCTGGCGCTGACGACGGCGCGGTACTTCACGCCTTCAGGTCATTCCATCCAGGCGCAAGGCGTCAAGCCCGATATCGAGGTGCTGCAGACGGTGCCCGACGAGCTGAAGGACCGTGTCGAACTGAAGGGCGAGGCCTCGATGCGCGGGCACCTTGCCGCGGAAGGCACGGAGGCGACGGGCTCGCAGTCCTACGTTCCGCCCAACGAGAAGGACGACAAGGCGCTCGCCGCGGCCTACAACTTCCTGCACGGCGTCATGGTGAATGCGGATGTGCCCCCGGCGCCGAAGGCGGCGGTTCCGAACTAGGGCTTTTTCGAAAGGCGCTAGGCGGTCGAGGGAAGCCGCCGGCGCCTGCGTGCCGGGCTCGGCGGCGATGCCGACCGCCGGTCTCGGCGCGAGAGCAACAATTGCCGGATGTCGGCGGCCGGCTTCGGCGGGCTGAACAGATAGCCCTGCATTTCCGAGCAGCCGAGCGCACGAAGCAATTCGAGCTGCTGCTGCGTCTCGACGCCCTCCGCGGTCGTCGTCATGTGGCGTTCGGCGGCGATATTCACCACCGCCCGCACGATGCCGGACGATCCGTTCGCCTCGGCGATGTCGTTGACGAAGCAGCGGTCGATCTTGATCTTGTCGAACGGAAAACGCTGCAAATAGCTGAGCGAGGAATAGCCGGTGCCGAAATCGTCGAGCGCGATTCTGACGCCGATGCGGCGAAGCTGATGCAGAATGGCAAGCGCTGCTTCGTCGTCGCGAATGAGCACGGCCTCCGTGATCTCCAGTTCGAGCCGGCTCGCCGGCAGGCCGGACGCCGACAGGGCCGCGACGATCTTCAGCGCCAGCGTGCCGCTCCTGAACTGCACCGGGGAGACGTTGACCGCGAGGTTGATGTCGTCGGGCCACGCCGCGGCTTCCGCGCAGGCCGTTGTCAGCACCCATTCGCCGAGCTGGTTGATCAGGCCGGTCTCTTCCGCGATCGGAATGAATTCGGCGGGCGAGATCATGCCGCGTTCGGGGTGGCGCCAGCGCACCAGCGCTTCGCAGCCGGTGATGGCATTGTTGGCGAGGCTGACGCAGGGCTGGTAGTAGACTTCCAGCGCCTCGTCGGCGATGGCCTGACGCAGATCCAGCTCCAGCTTGCGGCGCGCCTTGACCTGTGCGTCCATGTCGGGCTCGAAGAAACGATAGGTCCGCCGCCCCGCCGATTTGGCGGCGTACATCGCCAGATCCGCGTTCTTGAGAATCTGGTCGAGATCGACGCCGTGCTCGGGCGCCAGCGCGATGCCGATGCTGGCGTCCGTGGTCAATTGGTGACCGAGACATTCGAACGGCTCGCGGATCGCATCGAAAACCCGTTCGACCAGATCGGTGACGTCGACGGCGGATTTGACCGCGGTCTGGACGATGGCGAATTCGTCGCCGCCGAGCCGCGCGACAAAATCGGGGGCCGTGACGCACCGGCTCAGGCTTGCCGCGACCGATTTCAGCAGTTCATCGCCGATCAGGTGGCCGAGCGAGTCGTTGACGCTCTTGAATTCGTCGATGTCGATGTAGTGCACCGCCAATTGCTCGCCCGGGACGATGTCCGCAAGCTCGACCTTCAGCCGTTCGTGGAACAGCGCGCGGTTCGGCAGGTCGGTCAGCGCGTCGTAATGGGCAAGATGGGTGATGCGCTGTTCGGCGCGGGTGCGCTCGGTGATATCCTCGTGGGTCGCGACCCATCCGCCGTCGGCCAGCGGTTCGTTGACGACCTGGATCGAGCGCCCGTCGGGCGTCTCGATGGTCATGGCCTGTCGCAGCCCGATGTCGCGCAGCACGCGCGAACAGTACAGGTCGACGTCGCCCACGAACGTCCCGGTGGCCTTGCGGTGCGCGATGACCTCGCGGAAACTGGCGCCGGGCTTCACGACCTTCGCCGACAGGCCGTACATCTCAATGTAGCGCTGGTTGCAGATGACGAGCCGCTGTGACGAATCGAACAGCAACAGGCCCTGCGTCATGTTGTTGACGGCGGTATCCAGCCGAAGTTTCTCCAGCCGCAGCCGTTGTTCCGACAACCGGTGCTGATGCGACAGCTTGCGCACGACGAGATAGAGCATCACCGTGATCACCAGCATCGCCAGACCGGCAGCGGCAACCAGAAACCGGACCTGGGCGCGCCAGTCCGCCAGCGCGGCCGAGGCCGTCGTCGTCGCGATCACCACGATCGGAAAATCGTTCAGCGCGCGAGCCGCGCCCAGCCGGTCCTGACCATCGAGCGGGCTGATCTGACGCAGGGTCCCATGGTCGGACTTTGCGAGGACATCCTGGAAGAACGGACCGTTGCTGAAATTCTGCCCGATTGTCGTATCCAAATGGGGATAGCGGGCCAGCAGCGTTCCGTCGCGGTGGAACATCGCGATCGCGGCGTCTTCTCCGAGAGAAAGGCTTGCGAAGAACTTTTCGAAATTGGCCGGCTCGATGCCCCTGCCGATGGCGCCGAGAAATTCGCCGCTCGGCCCGACAATCTTGCGCGCGAGCACGGTGGTCCAGGCGCCGGTGATCCGGCTGAAGACCGGCTCGATCAGCATGTCCGGCGATTTTGGGTCGTTCCTGAAGTTCTTGAAATAGGGCCGGTCCGCGACATTGACCACCGGGACGGGCCAGGCCGACGACGAGTTGATCAGCACGCCGTCGGAATCGAAAAGGTTGATGCCGCCGACATAAGACAACGCGCTCAGCTTGGCTCGGAGCATCAAATGGATGTCCGGGCTGGCCATCCGGCGCTTGTAGTGCTCGACGCTGTCGATCCCGTTCGCTCGCATATACGCGATCAGATCGTCCTGAACGGCGCCGAAGTCTTCGAGCTGCTGATCGAAGTGGCGGGAGAGCAGCAGCACGGTGTTTTCCAGCTCGCGCTTGCTGTTGTCGAGCGCGCGCTCGCGGAAATTTCCAACCATGACCGTGGCGCCGATGGCGATTGCCGCGATCAGCAGGCCGCCGCCGGCAATCAGCCAGCGGACCGGATTGTCGCTGACGGAAGCCTTGACGTTAAAGGTGCCGTTTGCCGCCATTGATCTTGATCGCCCAGAGCCGGATGCCGGGCGCAGTTTCTCAATGCCCCGGCCCAACACATAGCTACGATTTGCAAATGGAAGTCGGGTTAGGAAGTTGGGTTAACACGCGTTTAACGGGCGCCGCGCTTGCTCGCGAGAGAATCCGCTATGCCTATGCTGGAGCGCCTGTTTTTGCCGGGGGGAGTGCTGCCCTCGACGTCGCCGCCACGATCGCGGCGGCGACGATGTTGGCGCCGGCGCTGGCCAGGATCGGCAGTGTATAGCTGTGGCTGACGTCGAAGGCGAAGCCGGCGGCGGTCGGACCGATCAGGGTGCCGAACGCGACGCTGGTGTAGAGAATGCCGATGATGCCGCTGACGTTGCGGCCGCCGAAATGGTCCATCGCCACGGCCGGAAGGACCGCGACCCATCCGCCGTAGAACACGCCATAGATGAATGCGAAGGCGGTAAGCTGCCAGATGGCGGTCGAGATCACCCAAACCGCCAGGGCCAGCGCCATGCCCGCGAACATCAGCAACAGCGAAGTCTGGCGCCCGATGCGATCGGCGAGGCCGCCGAGGAAGAAGCGCCCGGCAGTTGAACCGATGCCGATCACGCCAAGCAGCAACACGGCCGAGGAGGGCGCCATGCCGTGATCCCTTGCATAGGGCACGAGATGGACGAAGGGGACAAACACCCCGAACGAACAGATCAGGCAGGCGGCGTAGAGGCTTATGAAGCCGGCTGACCGGATTGCTTCGCTGACGCTCGCGCCTGCCTGCCGCGCCGCTTTCGCACCCGCTGGCGGCGGAGCGCCATCGGGACCGAGGCCCCGGTCGCGGGGGTCGTTCTCGATCAACAGCGCCAGTCCTCCGCCCACGGCGGCGGCAAGCGCGCCGAGTGCGAGATAGGCGCCGCGCCATCCCAGGGTTCCGATCAGGAACGAGGCCAGCGGAGGCATCACCAGCGTGCCGACGCCGATGCCGCTGACAGCGAGGCCGGAGGCAAACCCGCGCCGCCGGACGAACCAGCGCTGCACCGCCCCGATCGCGGGAACGTAGGCGCAGCCGACGCCGACCCCGACGCCAAACCCACAGGCCGCATAGACTTCCAGCAGGCTGCGGGCCGCGCTGGCGGCGGCCAGGCCGAGGCCGACGAGGATCATCCCGGCGACGGCGAAACGGCGCGACCCGAACCGGTCGGCGAGGGGGCCGCTGAGGATTCCGAGACCGAAATAAAGAAAGCCCGCGAGCGAGAACACCAGCGACACCGACCCGCGCGAGGCTCCGAAATCCCGCTGCAACGATTCGACGAAGGCGCTGAACGTGTAGGCCGAGCCGAAGCCCAGGAAGGTCACGGCAAAGGCACCCGTAACCACGAACCAGCCGTAGAAAATGCAGGGATTGGATGATGCGGTCTTGCCAGTCATGACAGCCTCCGTCGCGGACTATCGCGTCAACACCGGTATAAATGCTATACACGTGTCGCTTGATGTCAACCAGTAAATATGCTTTACTGGTGTTCCAATGTCCAAGGCCTCCAGGAAGTTCAAGGTTCCGGACGAGCTGGCAAATCTCTATGATTTCGCCAATACGCTCGACGTCAGGCATTTCATCCACCACGGCGTCCTGCACGTCCAAGGTGACGAACTCGGCGGCCCGCGCGAACTCGGCGCGTGGATGGCAAAGCGCGGGCTGTTGTTCACCAGTGCCAGGATCACGCCGCCGATGTTCGATGTGGCGCTACAACTGCGCGCGAACATTCGCGCCTATCTGCAATGCGATCCTGCCGAGCGCCGAACGAACAAGGAAACCGTTCAATCCCTGAACGCGGCGCTGAAGCTGTTTCCACTGGTGGCCAGAGCGCAAGTCGATCGTGGCATGGTGTTGGGCGCCGCGCGTGATGACGCCCTGGCCGGCCTGTCGGCGGTGGTCGCCGAGCTTTATGACGGCTCCGTCAGGGGAACGCTCGACCGGTTGAAGATGTGCGCGGCCGAAGAGTGCCGCCGCGTGTTCTTCGACCGCTCCAAGCCCGCGACCCGGCGGTGGTGCATGTCGACGCTGTGCGGCAACCGGATGAAGACCCGGGCCTATCGCGAACGTCATCGTGACGCGGGCTAAGCGAAAGCCATAGAGCCCGACACGGCGCGCAGAAATGACTGCGCGTTCCGCCGGTCACGCCGGCGCGGCCACTTGCTTCGGCGAATTCAATCGGCGGCGCGATAGTGTCCGGACTTGCCGCCTTTTTTTTCCAGGAGATGAATGGCTTCGATGCGGACGCCGCGTTCCGCGGCCTTGATCATGTCGTAGATGGTCAGGCATGCCACCGACACCGCGGTGAGCGCTTCCATCTCAACCCCGGTCGGGCCCGTCACCTTCACGGTGGCGCGCACGATGCAGCCCGGCAGCTTCTCATCGGGCACGATGTCCACGGTGACTTTCGACAACGCCAGCGGATGGCACAGCGGGATCAGGTCCGAGGTGCGTTTCGCCGCCATGATGCCGGCGAGGCGCGCGGTGCCCAGCACGTCGCCCTTCTTGGCATTGCCGGAAACGATCAGATCGAGCGTCGCCTTGCTCATGACGACACGGCCTTCCGCGACCGCTATGCGCTCGGTGGCCGCTTTTGCGGATACGTCGACCATCCGCGCTTCGCCCTTGGCGTCTATATGGGTGAGGGCGGGCGTTTCCTTTGAAGAACTTCGCACCATGGTCAGCGCGTGCCCGTCGCGCGCGGCGCGGCGCCGCGCTCAAGCAGCGCGCGGGTTGCCGCCGTCACGTCGGCCTGCCGCATCAGACTTTCTCCGACCAGGAATGTCGATATGCCCACGCGCGCCAGGCGCGCCAGGTCGGCGGGTGCAAAGATGCCGCTTTCGCCGACCATCAGGCGATCCTCGGGGATCAGCGGCGCCAGTGCCTCGCTGGTCGCCAGCATGGTCTCGAACGTTCGCAGGTTTCGATTGTTGATGCCGATCATAGGCGAGCGAAGTTTCAGGGCGCGGTCGAGTTCTGCGCGATCGTGGATCTCGATCAGCACGTCCATGCCGTGGGCAAGGGCTGCGTCCTCGATGTCTCTCGCCGCGCCATCGTCGAGCGCCGCCATGATGATCAAGATGCAATCGGCGCCATGGGCACGCGCCTCGGCCACCTGGTAGGTGTCGAACATGAAATCCTTGCGCAGCACCGGCAGCTTGGTGGCCGCGCGAGCCGCCACCATGAAATCGAGATGGCCCTGAAACGACGGTTGATCCGTCAGCACCGAGAGACAGGCCGCACCGCCGGCTTCATAGGCTTTCGCAAGTGCCGGCGGATCGAAATCGGCGCGGATCAGCCCCTTGGAGGGTGAGGCCTTCTTCACTTCGGCGATCAGCGCATATTCGCCTTGCGCGAGCTTGTGCCGAATCGCGCTGACAAAGCCGCGTGGCGGGGGTGCCGCTTTCGCCAGCGCCTCGACGCTCGCCAGCGGATGGGCGCGTTTGGCCGAAGCGATCTCCTCGCGCTTGTAAGCTTCGATCTTGGTCAGGATGTCGGACATCGCGAGACCTCCGCGGTCAGCTGTTGGAGACCGCGATCAGGCGCTTCAGCCGCTCGAGCGCCGCGCCCGAGTCGAGCGACTTGGTGCCGAGCGCCACGCCGTCTTTCAGATTTGTGGCGCGTCCGGCCACGATCAAGGCCGCCGCCGCGTTCAACAATGCGACATCGCGAAAAGGGCTCGGCATGCCGTCGAGCACGCTTTGCAGCGCGACCGCATTGGCATCGGCGTCGCCGCCCTTCAGAGCCTCGCCGCCGACGCGCTTAAGGCCCGCTTCCTCCGGCGTCACCTCGAAGGTGCGGATATTGCCGTTCTCGAGCGCGGCGACAAAAGTGGGGCCGGTGAGGGTGATCTCGTCGAGGCCATCGGAGCCGTGTACCACCCAGACCGACTTGGCGCCGAGGTTCTTCAGCACCTGCGCCAGCGGCTGCACCCATTGCCGTGAAAAGACCCCGACCATTTGCCGGGTCACGCCGGCCGGGTTGGACAGCGGCCCCAGCAGATTGAAGATCGTGCGCGTCGCCAGTTCGACCCGGGTCGGGCCGACGTTCTTCATGGCCGGGTGGTGCGAGGGCGCGAACATGAAGCCGATACCGGCCTCCTGGATGCAGCGGCCGACCTGCTCGGGCCTGAGGTCGATCTTCACCCCGAGCGAAGCCAGCACGTCCGCCGCACCCGAGCGCGACGACAATGCGCGATTGCCATGCTTGGCGACGGGCACGCCGGTTCCCGCGACGATGAAAGAGGCGCAGGTCGAGACGTTGACCGAGCCCGAGCCGTCGCCGCCGGTGCCGACCACGTCGACGGCGTCAGCGGGAGCCTCGACCCGCAGCATCTTGGCACGCATCGCCGAGACCGCGCCGGTGATCTCGTCGACGGTTTCGCCGCGGACCCGCAGCGCCATCAAAAGTCCGCCCATTTGCGAGGGCGTGGCCTCGCCTGACATCATGCTGTCGAACGTGGATGCCGCTTCCTCGCGCGACAAGGTCGCGCCGGTGGCGACTTTTCCGATGATGGATTTGAGGTCGTGCATCGCGAGCCTTCGAAAGTTAGTTATTTGCGCCCGTCACCTGCGCGAAGGCGGCCTGATTGATCGTGGTGCCGATATCGGTTTCAAGCCTGGCGACGTATTGCGCAACCTCTTCATCAGTCAGACTGCGCTGAACGCTTTCCTTCAGCTTCTTGATGTCGTCCGAGGCAAAGTCGACCGGCGGCACGGTGACGTCGGTGACGCGGAAGACGATCCACTCGTTGCTGGCGGCGCCGGGGGTCTGCCCGACGCCATCCTTGGCGGTACGGAACGCCGCCGCGATCACGCCGGCGGGAACGCCGGGCAGCGAGGCGTCGCGCTTGAATCCGTTCGCGGTCTCCACCTTCAGTCCAGCGGTTGCCGCCTCGTCCGCAAGCTTGCCGCCCTGGTCGAGCTTCTGCACCATATCGGTCGCCTTGGTCTTGAGCCGGCTCATGATCTGGTCGTCGTGCCAGCGGGCTTCGACCTGGTCCTTGACCTCGTCGAGGTTACGCTCGCGCGAGGGGGTGATGCCGAGCACGTCGTACCAGACATAGCCGCCCTTGAACGAGATCGGATCGTTGTCGACGCCGACATCGCTGTTGAAGGCCTGCGAGACGATATCGAGACCAACGGGAATGCCGGCGGCCGGCTGGCCGGTGGGCGTGCGGCCGGAGCGATCGATGGCGTCGATGGTGACGGCGGCAAGGCCAAGTTTCTGCGCGGCTTCGGTGACGCTGGCGCCGCCGCCGCGCTCGTCCTCCATCTTGTCGCGTAACTCGGCGACCTTGGTGCGTGCGCGTTCGACGGCGATTTCCGTCTTGAGGTCGGCAGCGAAGTCTTCATATTTCGGTTCCGCGCCGGCCTCGATCTTGCCAACCTTGACCAGGGCAACACCGAACTTGCCTTGCACGGGCTGGCTTACGTCGCCGGTGGGCAGGGAGAAGGCTGCGCTCGCCACCGCCGGATCGATGATTTCCGATTTGGAGACCATGCCGAGGTCGACGTCCGCAGGTTTGAGTCCGCGCTCCTTGGCGAGATCGT
>JBAUUA010001143.1:0-5558 GCA_049582465.1 Bradyrhizobium sp.
ACCTGGGACAGCGTGACCAGCCAGAAATTCTGCGAGAACAGGATGATTCCCGAAGCGATCACCGTACAGATGCCGGGGATGATCACATAGAGCTTCTTGTTCTGGCTGGCATCGACCAGCGCACCCGCGGGCGTGGTCATCAGCATGCCCGCGATACCGCCGACCGACATCACCGTGCCGATCAAGCCGCTCTCCCAGCCATGCGCCAGTAGAAACACGCCGAGAAACGGGCCGATGCCGGCCTGCATGTCGGCCATGAAGAAGTTCAGCGACAGCAGCGGCCATGGCCTTCTCGACGCCGATGCCTGTTTCATGGAATCCGGCCACAGGACGGCCCCGGCAGCGCCAGCAGGCGTCACCTTGGCGGGGTTTATCTGGCCGGATAACGCCCGGAACCCGATTTTGGTCCGGATGCCGGTTTCTAGCTGAGCGTTCCAGGCTCTCTTCCAGAACGCCGAATCGGGAACCGGGCCCTGCCCGCGAGCAGCGGTTCCCAAATAGACTTGCCGACCGCTGGGCTTTCGATCTAGTAAAACCGTGTGCATTGCGAGAGCGCGTTGTTTCTTCAATTTTCCCGCCCGGCTGCCACCCAAAGATGTCCCGTCATGGAACCGAAAAATGACAACCGCCCGGGTTGACCGACGTCTCGCGGCCATCCTAGCGGCGGATGTTGCCGGCTACAGCCGCCTGATGGGCAGCGACGAAGAAGGCACCCTGGCGCGGCTGAAGGCCTGCCGGAAGGCGCTGGTCGACCCGAAGATCACCGAGCACCGTGGCCGCATCGTCAAGACCACCGGCGACGGAATGCTGGTCGAATTCGGCAGCGCGGTCGACGCGGTGCGTTGCGCCGTCGAGGTTCAGCGCGGCATGGCGAACGGCAATATCGATATACCCGAAGCAAAGCGCATCGAGTTTCGCATCGGCATTCATGTCGGCGACATCATCATCGATGACAACGACATCTTCGGCGACGGCGTCAACATTGCGGCTCGCCTCGAAGGAATCGCGGACCCCGGTGGCATCTGCATCTCGGATGACGCTCACCGCCAGATCCGAGGCAAGATCGAGATCGCCTATGATGACATGGGCCATCAGTCGCTGAAGAACATTTCCGAACCGATGCGGGCCTGGCGCGCGCGCCCCGTCGGCACGGCAGCCGTTGACCGGCCGGCTCCCGCGCTCGCCCTTCCCGACAAGCCTTCGATCGCCGTGCTGCCGTTCACGAACATGAGCGGCGATCCCGAGCAGGAATATTTCGCGGACGGCATGGTGGAGGACATCATCACCGCGCTGTCGCGCATGACCTGGCTTTTCGTCATCGCGCGCAATTCGAGTTTCACATACAAGGGCAAGGCGGTCGACATCAAGCAGGTAGGCCGCGAACTCGGCGTGCGTTATGTGCTGGAAGGCAGCGTGCGCAAGGCCGGCAACAGGGTGCGCATCACCGGCCAGCTGATCGATGCATCGACCGGCGCGCATCTGTGGGCGGACCGCGTCGACGGCGGCCTTGAGGATATCTTTGAGCTTCAGGATGAGGTGACCACGCGCGTGATCGGTGCGATTTCGCCGAAACTCGAGCAGGCCGAAATCGAACGTGCCAGGCATAAGCCGACCGAGAAGCTGGCCGCCTACGATTACTTCCTGCGCGGAATGGCGAATATCTATCAGGGAACGAAACAGGCCAACCTCGAGGCGCTCGCCAATTTCGAGCGGGCGGTCGGCATCGATCCGGATTTCGGGACCGCTTATGGCATGTGTGCGTATTGCTATGTTTGGCGAAAAGCCAATGGTTGGGTAGCCGATCCCAGGCAGGAGAGAGCCGCTGCGGAACAATTGGCGCGGAAAGCCGCAAAACTGGGGTTCGACGATCCCGTCGCGCTCTGCCAGGCAGGGTTCGCGCTGGCCTTCGTGGTCGGC
Source organism: Bradyrhizobium sp. (assembly GCA_049582465.1). Classification (GTDB taxonomy): domain Bacteria; phylum Pseudomonadota; class Alphaproteobacteria; order Rhizobiales; family Xanthobacteraceae; genus Bradyrhizobium. Next base: position 1,918 of record JBAUUA010001143.1, read on the forward strand.
GATCTCGATGACGGGGTGGCGTTGATCGACCGGGCGTTGGTGCTCAATCCCAATCTCGCGACTGCGTGGCGGTTCAGCGGATATGTCAGGGTATTTCTCGGCGAGCCCGACCTGGCGATCCAGCATCTGGAGCGTGCCGTTCGCCTCAGTCCGCTCGATCCGCTCATCTTCATCGTGCAGAACGGCATCGTTCTGGCTCACTTCTTCGCAGGCCGCCATGAAGAAGCGCTGTCCTGGGCCCAGAAAACCCTGAGGCAGAATCCGAATTATGCCGCGGCCATCATCATGGCTGCGGTCAGCGGAGCCCTGACCGGCCGCGAGGACGAAACGCGCAAGGCGGTTCAACGCCTGCGTGAGATCGACCCTGAGGCCAGCATCTCCGCTTTCGCCAACGTCTGGCCGCTGCGCCGCGCGGAGGACCTGGCGGCGTTCGATAGAGGCCTCCGTCTCACCGGCCTGCCGGAGTGACGGAAGGTCCACCTTCGATTCCCGCGTCCTTCAATCATCGAGCACGACGACCCCGCGCAGGTTTTTGCCCGCGTCAAGATCGGCGTAGCCCTGGTTGATCTCGTCCAGGCGATAGGTGCGCGTGATCAGTTCGCGCAGTTTAATCGCGCCCTTGCGATAGAGCCCGAGCAGCTCGGGAATCTGCAGACGCGGACTGGCAAAGCCGTAGACCGAGCCCATGATCGCCTTCTGCGTCACGAACAGCTCGAGCGGCGGAATCTTGATCTCCGTCACGGTATCGGATGTCAGCGCGGTGACGACGACGTTGCCGCCCTTGGCGGTGGCGCGGAACGCCGGTAGCAGGGTCGCGGGCGGATCGATACAGACAAAAGCGTGATGGACGCCGATGCCTCCGGTCAGTTCCAGCACCGCGCGGGTCAGTGCTTCACCTTGGGCGTTGACGCCATGCGTCGCGCCGAACTCCCGCGCCCAGACGAGTTTGGCCGACACGATATCGGCGGCGATGATTTGCCCGGCCCCGCAAAGCCGCGCGCCCTGCACCACGTTCATGCCGTCGCCGCCGCATCCGACCACCAGCACGCTTTCGCCGGGCTGCACCTTCGCCCGCTGGCGCGCCGCGCCGATTCCAGCCGGCACGCCGCAGGCGACGAGGCTTGCCAGATCGAACGGGATGTCCTTGTCGATGACGATGACGGACGCCTGATCGACCACGGTGCATTCGGCAAAGCCGCCGATCATGCAGAAGGCCCCGACCGCCTGGCCGTCGCGGTCGCGGCGGCGGTAGGTGCCGTCGAGTTGCGGTCCCTGAGTAATGCGCGGACCTTCGGCGCACAGATGGTGCAGGCCTTGCCGGCACCAATGGCACTTCCCGCAGGCCGGGATGAAGGTGAGGATGACGTGATCGCCCGGCCTGATGCCGCCAACTGCGTCACCAATTTGCTCCACCACACCCGCCGCCTCGTGGCCTAGCACCATCGGCCGCATCGCCACCCGCCGCTCGCCGCGCATGACATGATAGTCGGTGCGGCACAGGCCCACCGCCGCGATGCGCACCAGCACCTCGGTCGGGCCCGGCGGATCGAGCATGATGCGCTCGACCGAGACCGGGGCGCCCACTTCACGAAAAACAGCCGCGCGCGATTCCATCGTTATCCTTCATTTCTTGCAAGCCGTAGCGCTGCAAGCATCGATGTGAAAAACATCGTGAACAGCATGACCGCGACCGTCGTCTCGCGCAAATCCTGGATGCGCCAGATATGACCGGTCGCGTCGGAGACCTCACCGCTCTGCCCCATCAGCCAGGGCGTCAGATGGGTGAGTCCCGAAAATGCGTAAAACAGGATCGCAGCAAGTCGCAATGCGCGGTCTCGTCTTATTGGGCGTACCTCACCCCGGTTGGCAAGATAGAGCGCGAATAACTGATAGAATATCCACGACGTCAAAAGCCAGCCGAAATAGTTCGTGAGCGGAACGCCAAAATCGGCACCGCCATCATGCCAGATCCACGCCCTGGAAATCGTTGACGCCGGCGCATCCATGACGAAATCCCATTGCGTCATCACAAAGGCTGCCACCACCGGCTGCGCAATGATGTTGAGCTGCCGGCGAAGATTCCGATCGGCGCCGCCGAGCAAAGTACCGGCGACGATCCATGCGAAATAACCCATGCCGAACCATAGCGGACCGACGATGATCGGGATGACACCGACATGGGGGAGCTGGGCGCCGACTTCAAAATGATAACGGCCGAACAGCACACCCGTCAGGCTGCCGACATTTTCCAGGGTGAAGGTGACGACGAGGCAGATCGCGAAAAATGCCAACGTGTTCTTCCAGCCATATGTCAGGGTGCAATGAGCCAGGGCGCCGGCGATCCCGATCGCCGCAAGGATTTCGGCAATAGGCGTGGGGTTCCACGCGTAGCGAACGACCAGCGCGAGATAGACGGCCAGCAGGAACCATGCGGCTCTTTCGCGCCATAAAGACGGAAGATTTCGGGTGCTGGATGTCTCAACAGCGGACATGGGTTGCATCGGGAGGATGGAGTGAGCAGGTAGCGTGTCTGAACCTAGCCGAGGAAAGCGGACCGCATAAGCCTCCTTGCCCCGATTATCCGGGGGGTCCGACATTCCCGACCGACGCTGCCGGGTGCGGAGCCAGCAAGATGGAGAAACACATGACGCAGAGCGACGTTCTGATCGCCGGCGCCGGCCCGACCGGGCTGGTGCTGGCGCTTTGGCTGGCGAAACTCGGCGTCAGGGTGCGCATCGTCGACAAGACCGCGGAGCCCGGCACCACCTCGCGCGCCCTGGCGGTGCAGGCCCGCACGCTCGAACTCTACCGGCAGCTCGATCTCACGGAGACGGTGATCGCGGGGGGTCACCAGGTGCCCGCCGTCAATCTGTGGGTGAAGGGCGAGGCCGCCGCGCGTGTTGCCTTTGGCAGCGTTGGCTCGGACCTGACGCCCTACCCCTTCCTGCACATCTTTCCGCAGGATCAGCACGAAAGGCTCCTGATCGAGCGGTTAAAGACGTTCGGCGTCGTGGTCGAGCGGCGTACCGAGCTGATCAGCTTCAGGGAAGATAATGATCGCGTCACCGCCCGGCTGCGCGGGCCGGACGGCCAGGAGTTCGACGCTACCGCGGCCTACATCGCCGGCTGCGACGGCGCCCGCTCGATCGTCCGCGAGACCATCGGCACCGGCTTTCCCGGCGGCACCTACCGGCAGGTTTTCTACGTCGCCGATGTCGAGGCCGCCGGGCCCGCCATAAACGGCGAACTGCACATCGACCTCGACGAGGCCGATTTCCTCGGCGTGTTCCCGCTGGCAGGCCAGGGAAAGGCGCGGCTGATCGGCACGGTACGCGACGAGCGCGCGGCCGACGCCGGCCAACTGGCGTTTGGCGATGTCAGCGACCGGGCAATCACGCACCTCAGAGTGGAGGTGAAGAAGGTCAACTGGTTCTCGACCTATCACGTGCATCATCGGGTGACCGCGCACTTCCGCAAAGGGCGCGCCTTCCTGCTCGGTGACGCCGCACACATTCACAGCCCCGCCGGCGGCCAGGGCATGAACACCGGCATCGGCGACGCCATCAATCTCGCCTGGAAACTGGCCGCCGCGGTGGCCGGCCGCGCCGGCGACAATCTGCTCGATTCCTATGAAGCCGAGC
>JBAUUA010001144.1:0-18840 GCA_049582465.1 Bradyrhizobium sp.
CGTTAGACATGGCTTGCCGCGTTCTCGAGCGAACATCCCAGGGCAAGCCGGTTGCGGGGGATTTTTGCGCATGATCGAGTCGGCCGCCGTCAGATATTTCCGGGAAGTGACCGAATGCGGCTCGATCAAGCAGGCCGCCGCGTCGCTTCGGATCGCCCCCAGCGCCATCAGCCGGCAGGTACAGGCCATCGAGGAGGAACTGGCGGTCAAGCTGTTCGAGCGCGGCGCGCGCGGGATGGTTCTGACCGACGCCGGCCGCCTGCTCTACCGCTATGCGGTCGACAACCGCAACCAGCTCGACGGCATCCGCGCCAGGGTTCAGGAGTTCGACACGCTGCGCCGCGGCCAGGTCAGGCTCGCGACCGTGGAGGGCATGCTGGCGAACTTCCTGTCGAATTTCGTCGTCGACCTCGCGGAAGACTATCCGGGCATCTCGATCTCCATCACGGTGATGGGCTCGCGCGACGTCGCCGAAATGGTGGGCCGCAGCGACGTCGATCTTGGCCTGGTGTTCGGGCGCGCGCCACGGCGCGATCTGATCGAGCTGGCTCGGATGCGCCAGTCGCTGTGCCTGATCGTGTCGCCGCGTCATCCCCTCGCCGGCCGGGATAGCTGCACGATGAAAGACCTTGCCGGCCTGCGCGTCGTGGTGCCCGACCCATCCTTCGGCATTAGGCAGGAAGTCGACCGCGCTTGTGCGCAGGCCAAGATACGGCTCGAAATCTGCAACGAAACCAACTCGATTGCCTTCGCGCAGACGCTTGCCGCCCGCGCCGATCTGGCGACCTTCCTTCCCCGCGACACCGCCATGCCGGCGCTGGATGCGGGACTACTGGTGGCCATTCCCCTGCGCGACAAGCGATTGGAAGCCACCCAGGTCACGCTGGTCCAGCTCGCGGCCCGAAACCTGTCCCCCTCCTGTCGCCTCGTGGCCGAACTGCTGGTCGGCCGGATGAGGGAGATGCGGCGCTGACGAAAACGCGCCTGAGACGGCTGGACTCTTACGACCGCACCGCGACCGGCTGCGACGCAGAGCGGCCGAGCACGTACAGGCCGGCGAAAATCGCCGCGATTCCGGCGAGGTGATACCAGGCCAGCCGTTCGCCCAGCCAGAGCATCGAGAGCGCCGCCGAGAACAGCGGGCTGAGATAGAGGAACGCGGCTGCGCGCGCCGGGCCGAGGGCCGCAACGCCATAAAGATAAAAGAGGTTGCCGAGCATGGTCGGAACCAGTCCGATATAGGCGGTCGTCGCCAGCGCGAAGCCGAGGTCGGCCTCATGCCAGACCAGCCACGGTCCGCCGCTGGCGACCCAGACCAGATAGACCGGCAGCATCACGACAATCACGCCCGACCAGGCTGTTACGACCGTCAGCGGCAGCGGCGCGATGACGCGGGTCCAGTCGCGGACCCGGATCGAGAACCAGGCGAAGGCGATCGCAGCCAGCAGCGACCAGAAGTTACCGAGGCTGAACCGCAACTCGGTGAAGGCCTGCAGCTGGCCCTTGCCGATGATGAGAAGCGTCCCGGCAAAGGCCAGCGCCAGACCCCACAGCATGCCCGCCGCAAGCCGCCCTCCTCCCATCCACACGCCGAGCAGCAAGACCCAGACCGGCGTCGTGGCATTGATGAATCCGACCTCGATGGCGAGGCTCTGATAAGCGCCGCCCAGCAGCAAATAGGAAAACAGGCCGACGCCAACGGCACCGCCCAGCGTGAGGCCGCCGAGCCGCGGACGGATCATCGGCCAGGCGTCCCGCAGCGCCGGCAGTGCAACGATGGTGAGAATGACCGCCGCCGGGAACCAACGCCAGAACACCAGCGCCGGAAGCGGGATCGCGTCGCGCGCTGCGCGCGCTACCACATGATTGCTGCCCCAAAGGGCGGCAGTGGCAATCAGTGCCAGCGTTCCCAGCGAAGTGGCGCCACCCTTCATGCGCGCTCGGCGGAACGTTCGTGGCGGGCGCGCTGCGAGACATGCCACGGCAGACACAGCCGTTCGGCGTAGTCGACCGCAAAGAACAATACCGTGCCGACCAGGCCGAGCAGCAACAGCGAGACGAACACCCTGACGGTATCGAACTGTCCCTGTGCCACCAGGATCTGGAAGCCGATACCGCGGCTGCCGGCGACGAACTCGCCGACGATGGCGCCCACCAGTGCAAAGGAAATCGCGACCTTCATGCCCGCGAACAGGCTCGGCAAGGCACAGGGAAAGCGGATCTTGGTCAGCACCGCCCAGGACGAGGCCTTCGATACCCGCGCCAGATGCAGCATATCCGGATCGACCGAACGCAAGCCGAGTACGGTATCGATCACGATCGGGAAGATCGCGAGCATCAAAGCGATCGCCACCTTCGGCTCCGGTCCGGTCCCCATCCAGATCACGAACAGCGGTGCCAGCGCCACTTTCGGGATCGAATTCAGCGCCACCAAGAGCGTGTAGATGGTGCGCTCGAGAAATCGGGAATAGACGATGCCGACCGCGAGCGCGACGCCGAGCACGACTGCCAGCACGAAGCCGATGCAGGTCATGCCGAGGGTGAAGCCGAGATGCCGCAGGAACAGGCCGGGCGTCTCCATGAAGGCCGCGAAGATCGCCGACGGCGCCGGCAGGATCAGCGGCGAGGCGTGAAACAGCCGCACGCCGATTTCCCACAGCAGAAGCGCGGCCGCCAGCACCACGACGACGTCGCGCGTTTCGTTGTCGCCCGAGAACAGCCTGCGCACGAAACCCGTCATTCCTTGACGATCCCGAGTTCGGCGAAATGGTGACGAATGCGGTGCACATAGCCTGCGAATTCGGCGCTGTCGCGAATGGCGAGCCGGCGCGGCCGCGGCAGTTCGATGGTGATGGTGTCGACGACCATGCCCGGTGCCTTGCTCATCATCACCACGCGATCCGACAGGAACACGGCTTCGACGATCGAATGAGTGATGAACAGCAGCGTCTTGCGAGTGTCTTGCCAGATCTGCGCAAGCTCGACATTGAGATCGTCCCGCGTCATGGCGTCGAGCGCGCCGAACGGCTCATCCATCAGCAGCAGTTCGGGATCGGCCAGCAGCGCGCGGCAGATCGAGGCCCGCTGGCGCATGCCGCCGGAGAGTTCCCAGGGATAGCGATGCTCAAAGCTCTTGAGGCCGAAGCGATTGAGCAGCGCGATCGCGCGCTCGCGCTCCTCGACGCGCGGCTTGCGGGTGAATTCGACCGACAGCAGCACATTGTCCAGGATGGTGCGCCAATCCAGCAGCACATCGCGCTGGAACACGACGCCCAGCCGGTCGGGCGGGCCCTGCAGCGGCTTGCCGCCGACCACCACGTTGCCCGCCGTCACATTCTCCAGTCCGGCGACCAGCTTGAGCAGCGTGCTCTTGCCGCAACCGGAGGGGCCGACCACGCTGACGAATTCACGTGGCTTGATATCAAGATCGATGTCGACCAGCGCCGGGACCGGGCCGCGTGGGGAAGCATAGGTCTTCCCCACGCCGGCCAACGACACGTAGGCTGCCGTCGCGGTCGCTGGCGCTATCGTTGTCATCTCACTGAACAAGCGTGTTGGTGTAGTAGTCTTCGGCATTCCAGCCGGCATTCACGACGCCGGCGTCCTGCATCGATTTCAGCGCCGCCTCCCAGTCTTCCTTCGCCTGCCAGCCGATCGGCTTGCCCGCGGTCGCCGGCGTATCGAAATATTCGAGCGTGAGCTTGATCTGGTTGAGCAGCACCTTCGGATCGAGCTTGGCATCCGGCCGCTCCGCCAGCATCGCCTTGACGCCGTCTTCTGGGTTCTTCTGCAACTGCGCCCAAGCGCGCTGCTCGACCTGGATCAGCCGGTGCAGGGCGGCGCCCTTGTTCGCGATGGTGTCTTCCCGCGCCACCAGGCCGTAGCTCGGAAAGGCGATGCCGGCGTCGGAGGCCAGCAGGCATTTCGAGGGCCGCGAGGCATCGGCAATCGGAAGCGCGGACCCAACCGTCGACATCAATCCATCCGCTCGCTTCGCGATATAGGTGCCCCACAATGCCGCGGGATCGACGACATCGACCTTGAGATCGTCGCGGCTGAGACCGCCGGCCTTCAGATAGGTGTCGATGAAGGGCGCCCACGGGCTTGCCGCGAACACCACCACGGTCTTGCCGCGGAGGTCGGCGACCTTGCTCATCGGCGAATCCTTGTCGATGAGGATGCACAGATCGGTGCGGTGCTGGAATGTCGCGATTGAGCGGATGGTGGCGCCCTTGGCTCGCGCCGAGCCGACCAGCCCGACCTGGACCTGGCCGACATCGGCCTGGCCGGCATTGACGAGCTGGATGGTATTGCCGGAGCCGCGGCCGTCCTGAATGTCGACGTCCAGATTGGCTTCCTTGAACCAGCCCTGGTTCTGCGCCAAATGCATCGCCGCCTGCACGCCCCAGGGCGAGAAATCGAGCCGCACGGACAGCTTGTCCTGTGCCGATGCGGGCGAAACGGCCGCGCCGGCTGCCATACCAAGAAGCATCAGGGTCGAAAGCACAATTCTTCTCATGTCCCAGTCTCCGGTTTGATCATTCTGTTTCGGCGTCAGATGCTTCCGCCGGCGAAGCTTGCGTCAGATAGCTCAGGACCATCTCGACCACGTGCTGACGGCGCTTCAGCACGCGCCGGCGCGCCGCGAGATCGCGGTCGAGCAGCCAGGACAAGGTGTGCTGATTGGACAGGAAGAAATAAGCGAGTCCCGAGATCGACAGATACAGATCGACCGCGTCGACATCGCCGCGAAAGGCCCCCTCCTCCTGCCCGCGCTTCAGCAGGATGCGGATGGTGTCGAGCAGGCCGCTATAGAGCATCTTGGTGGTGCGCGAGTTCTTCAGGTGCTCGCCGTAATGAATGTTCTCGATGCTCATCAGCCGGATCAGATCGGGCGTGGCGACGAAATGGTCGAAGGTGTTGCTGACCAGCCGCTTCATGCCCTCCACCGGCGGCAGACCGCGCAGATCCTGATCCTGCTGGCGGGCGCGCAGATCGGCATAGATGCGCTCGAGCACGGCGAGGTACAGCGCGTCCTTGGACCCGAAATAATGATAGATCAGGTTCTTGTTGACGCCGCTCTGTTCGGCGATCCGATCCACCCGTCCGCCGCTCAGCCCATGGGTGACGAATTCGATCCGCGCCGCGTCCAGGATCTTGGCGCGGCTCGCCTCGGGATTGCGGACGATCTTGGTTGGCCGTGGCGCCACATCAAGCTCCATGACGCCTGCCCAATGCTTCCGGCGCGGCCAGGCGTTCGGAGCGTAGCCGCGCCGTCGCCTCGACGTCCAGCGCGCCGCGCGGACCGAACCTGACCGCGTAGTGCCGCTCGGCAAAGCCTGCGGTGATCTTGCCGTCGATGAAGTCCTCACGCACCTTCTCCGGCTCGCGCAACAGCGGATTGCCGAAACCGCCCGCGCCGGCCTGTTCGTGAATGATCAGCGTATCGCGGGCGACGGTGGTGGTGATCTTGCCCGGCAGCGCGCTGCGCTCGTTGCCGATCTCGATGAAATTACGGGATGAGCCGCCGGGCTCGCCGCCGTTCAGTCCGTAGGGCTGGAAGCTGACGCGGTCGGTACGCAGTTGCAGCAGCGCCTCGGGCGCGAGAATGCGATAGCTGCGCCGGATGCCGGTGCCGCCGCGATATTGCCCGGCGCCGCAACTGTCCGGCACAAAGGAATAGTCCTCGATGCGCACGGGGTGCTCGGCCTCCATCACCTCCACCGGCATGTTGGAGAGGTTTTGCGAGGCGTTGGTCACCGCCTCCAGCCCGTCCTTGTCCGGGCGGCCGCCCCAGGCGCCGCAGATCATGTCGACGATGATGAAGGGCTGCCGGTTTGGCCGCAAGCCGCTGATGCAGATGACGCTGTTGCCGCCCTCGCCCGCTGCCGGCACCTTGTCCGGCACGATCTGGGCCAGCGCGCCCAGCATGGTATCGAACACTCGGTAGCCGGTGAGCGCGCGCGCGGCACACGGCGCGGGCATCACCGGGTTGAGCACGGAGGCTTCCGGCGCCTTCACGGTAATGCAGCGGAACAGGCCGACATTGTTCGGCACGTCCTTCGCCAGCACGCAGCGCACGCTGAGATAAGTCAGCGAATGCGTGAAACTGAGCGTCGAATTCAGCGCCCCCTTCACCTGCGGCGAGGAGCCGGCGTAGTCGACCAATAGCGTGCCGTCGCCGTTGACAGTAATGGCGACCTTGATCGGGATCGGCGCGTCCGAGAAGCCGTCATTGTCGATGTAATCGACGAAGCGATAGGTGCCCTTGGGCCAGGTCTTGATTTCCTGCCGCGTCAGGCGCTCGGCATAATCGAGCAATTCCTGCATGTAGGCGTCGACCTCGTCGGCGCCGTAACGCTGCAGCAGTTTTTCAAGACCACGCTTGCCGACCTGGGCGGCGGCGAATTGCGCCGAGAGATCGCCCCAGACGCGGTCCGGCACCCGCACATTGATCTTGATCAGCGTTTCCAGCGTGGTGTTGAGCACGCCCCGATCGTAGAGTTTTAACGGCGGAATTCGCAGGCCTTCCTGATAGATTTCCGTGGAATCCGAGGCGTTGGAGCCGGGCACCCGGCCGCCGACATCGGTGTGGTGGCAGATCACTACCGCGAAGGCGCGCCGCCTGCCTTCGAAAAAGATCGGCACGACCATGAAGATGTCGGGCAAATGCATGCCGCCGTGATAGGGGTCGTTCATGATGACGACGTCGCCCTCATGAAGATCGCCCTCGAACTTCGCCAGCACTGAGGCCATCGCTTCGGGGATGGCACCGAGATGCTGCGCGATGGTCTTGGCCTGCGCCACCATCTGCCCGTCGCCGGCGCAGAGGGCGGCGGAAAAATCCATCACGTCCTTGACGATCTCGGAACGCGCGATCCGCACCACGGTATAGGCCATGTCGTCGGCAATAGAATCCAGTCCGCTCTTGATGACCGCGAACGTGATCGGATCGACTTTCATGCTTCGAACTCCAGCACGATGCAGCCGATGGCATCCTTGTGAACGGTGGCGTCGGGCGGCACGACGATGGTGGCATCGAATTCCTCGATGATCAGCGGCCCCTGGCGAGCCGCGGCTCCGACAGCGCCGCGATCGACGATCTGGACGGCGACGGCGGCCTCCCCCCGGGCAAAGGAAATCTGCCGGGTGCCGCCCTGCGACGAGCCGGCGCGAGGCGCGATCTTCATATTGCCGAAGTCGAGACGGCTTTCGCGCAGGCCACGTCCGGCGACGCGCACTTTCATCAATTCAATTGGCGTTTCATCGCGATAGCCGTAGGTCTTGAAGTATTCGGCGATGAAACGTTCGCGTATTTCGGCAAAATCCTCACCCTCGAACGGCACGGTGAGTTCGGTCGCCTGGCCCTCGTGGCGCAGGTCGGCCTCCCAGCCGAAGGCGGTGCGGTCGGCCTGATAGCCGTCCTTCGCCAGTTGCGCGGCGACCTGCGCCTGCAGCTCTGCCTTGATTGCGCTGAGATCGGAGACACTCATTCGATCTAGCCGCCGGCTGACGGTCTTCAGCGCGGTATGTTCGATGTCGGAAGCGAGCATGCCAAGCGCGCTGAAGATGCCCGACATCGGCGGCACCACGACGCGGGGAATGCCGAGCTGTCGCGCCAGATCGGGCGCATGGACCCCGCCATTGCCGCCGAACGCCATCAGCGTGAGATCGCGGGGATCGCGTCCGCGCTCGACGGTCACGGCACGGACCGCGCGTGCCATCGCCGCATTGGCGACGGCGCGGATGCCATGCGCGGCATCCTGCAGCGGCAAGCCTAAGGGATCGCCGACATGGCGGCGGATCGCGGACTCGCTCAGCGCGCGGTCGATGGCGAGATTGCCGCCGGCCAGCGAGCTGTCATTGATGAAGCCGAGGACGACATTGGCGTCGGTCACGGTCGGCCGGTCATTGCCGAGCCCGTAGCAGGCAGGTCCGGGCACCGCGCCGGCGGATTGCGGCCCGACCACCAGAAGCCCGCCCTTGTCGATGGCGGCGATCGAACCGCCGCCGGCGCCGACCTCGGCGATATCGATCGCGGGCACTTTCAGCATGTAGCCGCCCGCCTTGATGAAGCGGCTCGACGTCGAGATGCCGTCGCGAAACTCGTATTCGCTGGTCATGGTGGGGCGGCCGTCCTCGATGATCACGGCCTTGGCGGTGGTGCCGCCCATGTCGAACACGATGACGTCGCGGTCGTTGCGCGCGACGCCGAGCCGGGCGGCGCCGATCACGCCGCCGGCGGGGCCCGAGGCCACCACCAGCACCGGCTTGTCGCAGGTTACGTTGGCAGCCAGCATGCCGCCGTTCGAGGTCATGACCAGGATCGGCGCGGCGACGCCGATGGAGCGGAGTCCCGATTCCAGCCTCTGCAGATAGCTGCGCATCGCCGCCAGCAGATAGGCGTTCACCACCGTGGTCGAGGTCCGCTCATATTCCTTCATTTCCGGCAACACCGCGCAGGAGGTGGTGACCAGCAGTTGCGGAAAGTTGGCGCGCAGGATCGCTTCGGCCTGCAGTTCATGCGCCGGGTTGCGGTAGCTGTTGATGAAGGCGATGGCGACCGCCTCGATGTCCTCGGCCACAAGCATCTTCGCGGCGGTGATGACGCTGGCTTCCGACAACGGCTCGACCGGCGAACCATCGGCGGCCATGCGTTCGGTGACCTCGACGCGGTGCCGCCGCGGCACCAGCGGTTTCGGCTTTTCCCAGGTCAGGTCGAACATGTCGGGCATGCGGATGCGGCCGATTTCCAGCACGTCGCGAAAGCCGCGGGTGGTGATCAGGCCGGTTCGGGCGCCCTTGCGCTGCAGAATGGTGTTGGAGCCCACGGTGGTGCCGTGCAGCACTTCCGCAATCGCGCCGGGCGCGATCGCCAACTCCGCCAGCAGCTGGCCGACGCCTTCGATGACGGCGATGCTGGGATCGGCTGGCGTCGAGGAGATCTTGCTCTGGTGGATCAGGCCGGCGTCGGTCAACAGCGCGATATCGGTGAAGGTGCCCCCGATATCCACCGCCACCCGGTATCTGTCGTCCGAAACCCCAGCCGCCATCAGATCCCGCTTCCTTACTAACCAGTTAGTCAATAACAGCAGCGGGTCCGAAAGCTGTCAAGCCGGCTTTTCAGGCGCCCCTGCCCGTCGCGCGGGCAAGTTCTGCACGATGAAGCGTCAGATCAGGGAAGGAAGTTGAGGATTTCAGGCGGCCGCCCTCGCCTCTGATGTATTGCCGGCACTTGATCGAAGCGAGCTATGCTCCCGCCGCGTTCCGCGCAACGACGTCACGATAGAACGATGCGCTCAGCTTCGGGGTCCGGCGCTGCGTCTTGAAATCCACGTGGTACAGGCCGAACCGCTTCTCGAGCCCGAAGATCCATTCGAAATTGTCCATCAGGCTCCACAGAAAATATCCGCGCACCGGCACGCCCTCCGCGGTCGCGCGCTGCAGCTGCGCCAGATAGTTGCGGAGGTACATGATGCGATCGAGATCGTAGACCTTGCCATCCGGGGCCAGCAGATCGGCCGACGACGTGCCGTTCTCGCTGATATAGATCGTGTCGAGATTCCAGACCTTCGCCGCGAGCCGCGGTACCCAATAGGCGGTCTCCGGCCCGATCCTCAGCCATTCTGAACTCATGTGGGGAAACGAGGCCGGAAAGGGCAGGATATCGAAGCCAGGCGCGTGTTCGGCGGCAACTACGTAGAACTGCGGCGCATAGATGTTAAGGCCGACGAAATCGATCGGCGACGAGATGATCCGCAATTCATCGGCAGTGTATTTTGGAGCGTCCTTGCCGGCGTAGGCGAGAAACGCGTCGGTGTATCTTCCTTCCAGGATCACATTCAGGAAGCCTCCGTTCATTTCACGCGTCGCGATCTCGGCGGCATGCACGTTCTCCGGCGTGTCGATCGCCGGCACGCAGGCCGCGATGTTCTCGGCCGGGCCGACCTTGATGCCCGCACGCCCTCTTGCGCGGATCGCCTGCACGGCGAGCCCGTGGCCGAGTGCGGCGTTGTGACGGACCTGGTTGACGACAGCCTGGGGCAATTTGAGTCCCGGCGCATCGATTCCGATGCCATATCCGAAGTCCACGAATCTTCCACATTCATTGAGCGTGAAGATGGTGTTCACGCGATCGCCTAAACGTGCGGCCACATATCCCGCGTAATCCGCAAAGGCCCTGGAGGTCTCGCTGGATTGCCACCCGCCGAACCGGTCCTGCAGCGATTGCGGCAGATCCCAATGGTACAGCGTCATGTAAGGCGAGATACCGTTCGCCAGCAGTTCGTCCAGCAGCCGATCATAGAAGTCGAGGCCTTTCGGGTTCGGCGCGCCGTCCCCGTCCGGAAACACCCGCGGCCATGCGACCGAGAAACGATAGGCCTTGACGCCCAATTCCTTGATCAGGCCAACGTCTTCCTTGTAGCGATGATAGTGATCATTGGCCTGGTCGGCATTGCTGCCGTCTTCAATCTTGCCTGGCAGGTGGGCGAAACTATCCCAGATCGAGCGGCCTCGCCCGTCTTCAAGGACGGCGCCCTCGATCTGGTAGGCGGACGTGGCCGTGCCCCAGACAAAGCCGTTCGGGAAACTCGCAGCGGTGCGAGGAGCACTCTTTGGTTTGGCCTCACGCTTCTGCGATTTTGCGGGCGTTGCGGACATGGCAACCGCGGACAGACCCGCGAGCTTCGCAAAACGGCGGCGAGAAAACTTACCGGGCATCGGCTCCCCGTCAGGTTCGTGGCTTAGGTGCTTCGACAAGCGTGAGCCGGTCTGCATGGAACCCTAGCAGGAGATTTGACCTCGACGAAGCCCGCTCCGTCGTCTTGAGTTACTCCGAGGCTCACGTGCATCGCTACCGTCCCTTGAACCTCGGCTTGCGCCGCTCCAGGAACGCCGCCACGCCCTCCTTGTGATCCTCGCTCATGCTGGCAAGCGCGAACTGGTCGACATCCATGTGGCTCGCAAGGTCGTCGAGTGCGTGCGCCAGCCGGTTGACGGTCAATTTCGTCATGGCAACCGATAATGGCGGCTGGGTTGCTACTTTTGCGGCGAAGGCCATGGCGGCGTCGAAGGCGTGGCCGGGATCGGCGACCTCCTCCACCAGGCCCCATTCGTAGGCCTCGTCGGCCGAAATGCGCTGGTCGGCGAGGATCACCGCCTGCTTGGTGCGCGCCGGTCCTATCAGATGCAGCATGCGCGGAATGCTCTGCCAGCTCATGTTCATGCCGAGACCGATCTCGGGCACGCGCAGATGGGCATCGCGGCCCATCACCCGAAAATCCAGCGCCACCGCCAGCGCCACCCCGCCGCCGACGCAAAACCCTTCGATGGCACCGATCGTGATCTGCTCCATCTCGTGCCAGGCGTGGGTCAGCCGCGGCCCCAGCTTGAGATGCCGGCGCAACGCGCCGAGGTCCATGGTCCGCCGCGCGCGGCCTTCGGGATCCTTGAGGTCGAAGCCCGCGCTGAAGGCATCCTTGCCGCCGGTGAGCACCACGACCGAGGTTTCGGCATCATCCTCGAAGCTGCGCGCGGCATCAGTGAGTTGCCGCAGCGCTTCCGGCGACAGCGCGTTGATGCCGTCGCCGCGGTCGAAGCGCACCACGGCAATACGGCCCTCGGGCCCCAGGCCCTTCTCGATCATCACAAAATCCGCCACCGTCCGCACTCCCTGACCGTTGTTTCCCGCAACGATACCTCACAAACGCGGTCTATCACCCGTCGGGAAGAAAGATTTCCGCGACCTCATACATCCCCGGATCGAACGCCGCCATTTTGAGGGCTTTCTCAAGCGCAGGCGCAGGACCGGGATTTTGACGCATGGCTTCGTAAGCCTCGACGCTGGCCCATTGGGCGTACATCGTCACTTTCCTGCCATCGAGGCCACGGTGAAGGCTTGCCGAGATGAAGCCCTCGTGATGACGGACATTCTGCGCGGTAACCTCAGTCAACAGCACGATCAACTCGTCCTGTTTTTCCGGCGTGACCGTGAAAACATTGATCAGTGTCAGCGGCCTGCGACCTTTGGAAATGGTAGGCATCCGGCTTCCCCGCATGTTTCCGCGAACCCTGACAATGGCTCCCGGAAGGACTGCTCACAAATGTCCGGTCCGCTCACGCGCGGGTTTTCCCTCCGGCACGGGAAAGCGGATCGTGGTTCCGAGCGTGAACCAGTTGGCATTTTCGCCGGTGATGTTGCGGCCGTAAATAAGATCGACCGAGAAAATCTCGTTGGGCCGGTATCGCACGCCGGTCTGAAACCGCGGCTGAACGACGCTTGGGATATCGGATGCGCCGGCCTGACCGAATGCCTCGATCGTCCATTGCAGAACATCGGTGAATTTCCAGTCGAAACCGAGGCCATAGGTCAGATAATGCCGGTCGACCGTGCGGTCCCAGAGCCAGCCGCCATTGATATTGATCCGCATGTTTTCGGAAAGCCGGAATGTCGCCGGCACCACTGCGAACGCTGTGAGGTTTTCGCCGGTCAGCGCGTCAACCTGGCCGCCTGCATAGAACGCAAACCCAAACCTCCCGATACCGGTGGGCGCAATGTTCCATTTTGCCTTGGGTGCGATGATGGTGCTCCAGTCGCCGTCGCTGCGCGAACGGTTGGTCAGGAGGCTCAATTCCACCGGCCTGACGATATCAGCGACGCAGGAGGGATTGGCCACGGCTGAGAAATCGGCATTGCTCGCGGTCGAAATCCAGCTTTCGACCTTGCACGATCCGGCTTCCGAGATATCGGCCGCATCGACCGCATAGGCGCCATTGGCCGCCCGCGCTTCGCCGGCCGCCAGCAACGCCAGAATAGCCGCCGCCGCGGCGGATATGGCACGTAGCTCCGTAAGCCCCATCCGGGAAGGCTAGCTGAGTCTTCGCCCCGGCATAGGCGGAATCGTCTTGATTGCCGGCCGTTCAGCCGCGCGATCGTGCCTCGGCGGCGGCGCGATATCGCTGAAATCGCAATCGAATTCCGACTATCCAAATCGCGTAGACTGCATCTCGACATCGCCCGAATATTTCGCCTATCCTTCTGACATGACCGGCCACGACCATGATCATCATCACGACCACGACCATTCGGAATTGTCCGAGACCGAATTGCGAGTGCGTGCGCTCGAGACCATCCTGACCGAGAAGGGCTATGTCGATCCGGCCGCGCTCGACCTTCTGATCGAAATCTATGAGACCAAGGTCGGGCCGCGCAACGGCGCGCGCGTGGTGGCCCGCGCCTGGAGCGATCCGGCCTATCGCGCCCGCCTCATCAAGGATGCCACGCCGGCGATATCGGAACTCGGCTATGCCGGACGCCAAGGCGAGCACATCGTGGCCGTCGAGAACACGGCCCAGCTCCACAACATGGTCGTGTGCACGCTATGCTCCTGTTATCCCTGGCCGGTGCTCGGGCTGCCGCCGGTCTGGTACAAATCGGCGCCCTATCGCTCCAAGGCGGTGAAGGATCCGCGCGGCGTGCTCAGGGATTTCGGCTTTGAGTTGCCTGACGGCACCGAGATCCGCGTCTGGGATTCGACCGCGGAAATCCGCTATCTAGTGCTGCCGATGCGCCCCGCCGGCACCGAAGGCTGGAGCGAGGAACGCCTCGCCGAGCTCGTCACCCGCGACAGCATGATCGGCACGGGATTGCCGAAGCAGCCGCACGAGGTCGGCTGATGGAGGGCGCGCACGACATGGGCGGCGTGGCGTGGTCCGGTCCGGTCGCGCCGGAACCGAACGAGCCGGTGTTTCACGCCGAATGGGAAAAGCGCGCCTTCGCGATCACGCTGGCGATGGGGATGCCCGGCGGCTGGAACATCGACATGTCGCGTTTCGCCCGCGAGGACCGTCCGCCCGCGGACTATCTCGGCATGAGCTATTATCAGATTTGGCTCGCCGGCCTCGAGCGGCTGATGCTGGAACGCGGCCTCGTCGCATCGGATGAGATCGATGCCGCAAAGCCGCTGCATCCGGCAAAGCAAGTGGCCAGGACGCTGACGCGCGACGGCGTCGCGGCCATGCTGCATCGGGGTGGACCGACCGAGCGCGCGGCGACGAGCCCCGCCCGCTTCGCCGTTGGCGACCGCGTCCGTGCGAAGGACATCCATCCTCCGACCCACACGCGGCTGCCGCGCTACGTGCGCGGGCATAGCGGCGTCGTCGAGATGCTGCACGGTGTTCACGTGTTTCCCGACACCCACTCCATGGGCCAGGAGAATCCGCAATGGCTCTACACCGTGACGTTCGACGGCCGTGAGTTGTGGGGACCGGACGGCGACGCCTCGGTGAAGACATCAGTCGATGCCTGGGAATCCTATCTGGAGCCGGCCTGATGGCGCTTGATCCGCAAGCCGCCGACGTCGCGGCCCGCGCCGTGCCCGGCATTCCCCGTGACGCCGACGGGCCGGTGTTTCGCGAACCCTGGGAAGCGCAGGCCTTCGCCATGGCACTTGCGCTGCATGCGCGCGGATTGTTCACCTGGAACGAATGGGCGGCGGCGCTCGCCGATGAAATCAGGCGCGCCCAGGCGGCCGGCGACCCCGACAGCGGCGAGACCTATTACCGGCATTGGCTGGCGACGCTCGAAAAGCTTGTCGCGGCGAAAGGCGTGACCTCTTCCGAAATCCTGCACCGCTACCGCGACGCCTGGGACCACGCCGCGGACCGCACGCCGCACGGCTCGCCGATCGTGTTGAGCCCAGAGGATTTCGGTTAGCTCTTCCTGCGACGAACGCGCAGCTCAGCCCGACCGCGGGCGACGATCTCGCCGCTGCTATCAAATAGTTCAGCCTCGGCTTCCGCCGACCGCTCATCCTGTTTTACGAGGCGTGCCGTGGCGGTCAGTGGCCCCAGGACAGCCGGCCTGATGAACGTCGTGTCGAGTCGCGTGGTAACTGCCGTTCGATGGGCCGGAAGGCTGGCCATGACCGCATTGCCCGTCGCGGAATCAAGCATGGCAGCAAGCATACCGCCCTGGATGGTGCCGTGACGGTTGGCAAAATGCGTTTGGGCGAGAAACCGCAATCGCACTTCACCCGAATGCGCGTCCACGGAAATGATCTCGCGCCCCAGAAGGAGCGCTGCCGGCGGAACTTCTTTCAAATGATCCGACATGCCTTGGTGACCTTACACAACTCCGGCGGACGAACGCGAATGGCGTAGAGCCCATCGTTCTAAGAATGAGCTAGCTCGCGTCCGCCGCATATTCCTGCCAGCCCTTCGCGCGCAATGCGCAGGCCGGGCATTCGCCACACCCATAGCCCCAATCGTGCCGCGCCCCGCGTTCGCCGAGATAGCAGGTGTGGGAGTGTTCCCGGATCAGGTCCACCAGCCCTGCCCCGCCGAGCTCATTGGCAAGCTTCCATGTCGAGGCTTTGTCCAGCCACATCAGCGGCGTGTGCAGTTCGAATTGCTTGCTCATGCCGAGATTGAGCGCGGTCTGCAGCGCCTTGATGGTTTCGTCCCGGCAGTCGGGATAGCCGGAATAGTCGGTCTCGCACATCCCGCCGATGATGTGGCTGATGCCGCGCCGGTAGGCCAGCGCCGCCGCGAATGTCAGAAACACCAGGTTGCGGCCGGGCACGAAGGTGTTGGGCAGGCCGTCCGCTCCCATTTCAATGGCGACATCGCGCGTCAGCGCGGTGTCGGAAATTTCGGCCAGAGTCGGAATCTTCAAGGTGTGGCTTTCGCCGAGTTTCGCAGCCCAGTCGGTGCGCATCGATTGGATGCCGTTGAGCAGCCGTTCGCGGCATTCGAGTTCGACGGCATGCCGCTGCCCATAATCAAACCCAAGCATCTCGACGCGCGCAAAGCGCTCGAGCGCCCAGGCAAGACAGGTGGCGGAATCCTGTCCCCCGGAGAACAGCACCAGCGCGGTTTCGGACTGCGATCGATCGCCCATGACCTGCCCCTTAGCATTCATCGAACGCGGGGCCAATCGGGGGAAATGCCGGCCTGTCCGGCTCGTTTTGCTGGGATTGGCGCGCGTCTTGCTGCATATAGGTCGGAAATCCCCTCAGGCCCGGTGCGCCATGACCCCTTCCCGCGATATTTCACGCCTGCTCGAAATCATGGCGGCGCTGCGGACGCCCGGTAGCGGCTGCCCCTGGGACCTCGAACAGGATTTTACGACCATTGCCCCCTACACCATCGAGGAAGCCTACGAGGTCACCGACGCCATCGCGCGCGGCGACCTCGACGATCTCCGGGAGGAACTCGGCGATCTCCTGCTTCAGGTGGTGTTTCATGCCCGCATGGCCGAGGAGCAGAATGCATTCGCGTTCGGCGACGTGGTGGAGGCGATCACGCGCAAGATGATCCGGCGGCATCCGCATGTCTTCGCCGACAAGGACGGACGGCTGACGCCCGGCCACGTCACCGAAGCCTGGGACCGCATCAAGGCCGAGGAAAAGGCTGAGCGCGCCGCGCGACGGCCCTCGGGGGAAGCCGCGCCCAAATCGCTGCTGTCGGGCGTGAAAGCCGGGCAACCCGCGCTGACGCGCGCCATGGCCCTGCAGCGCAAGGCCTCCAGCGTCGGCTTCGACTGGAACGATCCGCGTGCGGTGCTGCTCAAGATCCGCGAGGAAGCCGACGAGATCGAGGCCGCGCTCGACGGCGGCGACGCGCAGGAACTCGCCGGCGAAACCGGCGATCTCCTGTTCGCGCTGGTCAATCTAGCGCGCCACGTCGGCGCCGATCCGGAGGCCGCGCTGGCTGGCACCAACGCCAAGTTCGAACGCCGTTTTGCCTACATTGAGCGCGCCCTGGCCGCGCAGGGGCGTTCGCTGGAAGACGCCTCGCTCGCCGAGATGGACGCGCTGTGGAACGCGGCGAAGGGCGAAGAATCGCGTCCGCCGTCGGCCGCAACCGGAGCCGAAGGGAATCATCGCCGGTGAGTCCAACGGACATTCTCGGCGGATTGCTGGCGGGCGGCATCGGCGGCCTTGCGTCCGGCTTTCTGGGAATCACCAGCGGCGGAATTCTGGTTCCCCTGCTGGTGCTCATTCTGGCCAAGGATCAGCATGTAGCACAAGGCATCTCGCTGGTCGCGCAGGTCGTGCCGACCAGCCTCTCCGGCGTGCGCAATTACAGCCGGAGCGGTCATCGTATCTCCCTGCGCTGGCTGGTCTGGCTGGCGTTCGGATTTGGCGTCGGCGGCTGCATCGGCGCGCTGCTCGCGGTCCACGTGTCCGATCGCACCCTGCAGTGGAATTTCGTCGCTTACCTCGCCATCCTTCTCGCCATCGTCGTGCTGCGGCCGCCGCGCCCCAAAGTGGAAGGCTCCGCCGACATCGCGGACGAGGTGCCCCTGCATTGGGCCTCGCTGGCTGCGATCGGCGCCGTCGCCGGCTGGTCGTCCGGATTCCTCGGCATCGGCGGTGGGCTGGCCATCACCGCGCTGATGACGGGCTTGCTGAAGATCTCGCAGCACCGCTCCCAGGCCACGAGCCTTGCCGTGACGGCACTGCCCGTCACCTTGCCGGCGGCGCTGCTCTATCTGCGGCAGGGTACGGAGATGCCGTGGCTGACGATCGTCGGCCTCATTGCTGGTCTGTGGATTGGAACCGATATCGGCGCGCGTTTTGCCACCCGCGTCAGGCCGGACAAATTGCGAATCATGATGATCGTCATGATCGCTGCCATGGCCGTCTTCATGGCGTTCAAGGCGTGGCGTTGAATAACGCGGCTGAACGCCGCTCACAAAACCGCGTGCGGCACGGCGTCGAAGCGATTGACAACGATGTCACGCTTGGTCTCGTCGACGCGAACCGTCATGTCGAAGCGGCCGTCGTGGAGCTGTTTGTTCAGCACTTCCGAATTGCGATGCAGCCAGCTGATGCCGGCGCCGTCGGCCGCGTCGATCGAAAGGTCCAGCGTGGTGCGCGTGGCCGCCAGCCGCGCCTCGATCGCGGCGAGCAGCGCGTCGATGCCCTCGCCGGTTGCGGCGGAAACCAGGAAACACGGGCGCTCCGGCGGACGACGCGCGGCAATGTTCTTCAGGTTCTCGCGCCCATCGGCGTCGAAGCGATCGATCTTGTTCCAGACTTCGAGAATGCGCTGTCCGGCGTCGGGGTCGATGCCGAGATGGCGCAGCACGGTATCGACGTCGCGCTGTTGCGCCTCGGTATCCTCATGCGAGATGTCACGAACATGAAGAATGACGTCGGCCTCCAGCACTTCCTCCAGCGTCGCGCGAAACGCCGCAACCAGCTGCGTCGGCAGATTGGAGATGAAGCCGACCGTATCCGACAGCATGGCCTTGCCGCCGAACGGGAGCTTCAGCGCACGCAAGGTCGGGTCCAGCGTCGCAAACAGCATGTCGGCGGCCTGCACGTCGGCGCGGGTCAGGCGGTTGAACAGCGTCGATTTGCCGGCGTTGGTGTAGCCGACCAGCGCCACCACACGGTACGGCACCCGTTGCCGGCCGGCGCGATGCAGCCGCCGCGTGGCCTGGACCTTCTTGATTTCGTTCTCGAGCCGGCTGATGCGTTCGCCGATCAGGCGGCGGTCGGCCTCGATCTGGGTTTCGCCGGGGCCGCCCATGAAACCGAAGCCGCCGCGCTGGCGTTCCAGATGGGTCCATGACCGCACCAGGCGCGAGCGCTGATAATTCAGGTGTGCCAGTTCGACCTGCAGCGCGCCTTCCTTGGTCTTGGCGCGGCGGCCGAAGATCTCCAGGATCAGTCCGGTGCGGTCGAGCACCTTGGTGTTCCAGGCCTTCTCTAGATTGCGCTGCTGGATCGGCGACAGCGCGCAGTCCATCACCACCAGTTCGATGTCGTGGCCGGCGATGAGGCCTGTGATCTCCTCGACCTTGCCCTTGCCGAGATAGGTCGCGGG
>JBAUUA010001145.1:0-3857 GCA_049582465.1 Bradyrhizobium sp.
CACTGGAGGAGGGGGACAAATGCGCAACGCGAATGCTCAGCGTAGATACAGTATGGTCCCCGCCGGTGCCTTGCAGCAACCACCCCCGAAGCATGTCAGTCATGCGGAGACCGGGGGCTTTGACAAATCGCACAACGACTTGGCGCAAGATTACGACGGCCAGCGCTGCGCCTTGCTCACCACGAAGTCGCGAAACACCTGCACCCGCGCCACCGTCTTCAGCTCTTCCGGATAGACGAAATAAGTATCGAGCTGGATCGAGTCGGATTCCCCGAACAGCTGCACCAGGCGGTTGTTTTCCTCGACCAGATAATCCGGCAGCGAGGCGATGCCGAGCCCCTGCTGGCAGGCGCGCACCAGGCCCAAGATGTTGTTGACCCTGAAATAGGCCTCGCGCGGACCGGAGCCGTTGCGGCCGGCCTCGATCAGCCAGCTGCGGTTCTGCAAATGCGGCTGAACCTGCGTATCGCTCAGCATGATGATGCGATGCGAATCGAGGTCGTCGAGCGTGCGCGGCGTGCCGAAATGCTTGATGTATTCCGGCGAGCAATAGGCGTGGAAGCCGATCGAAAACAGCTTGCGCTGGATCAGGTCGGGCTGGGTCGGCTTGCGGGTGCGGATCGCGACGTCGGCCTCCCGCATCGAAAGGTCGAGTTCCTCGTCGGTGACGATCATCGAAATCCGGATTTCCGGATAGAGCGCGGTGAATTCGTGCAACCGCGGAATCAGCCAGTTGATGCCGAGCGCCGGCGGCGTCTGGATCTTGAGATCGCCGCTCGGCCGCTCGCGGCTGTCGGTGAGTTTCGCCCGCGCCGCCTGCAATTGCATGAAGACGTCATGCGCGGTGCGAAACAGTAGGTCGCCCTGCTCGGTGAGGATGAGGCCGCGCGCATGGCGGTGGAACAGCGACACCGAGAGCTCCTGCTCCAGCGCGCTGACCTGCCGTGAGACGGCCGATTGCGACAGGCCGAGCTGTTCGCCAGCATGCGTGAAGCTGCCCGCTTCGGCCGCCGCGTGAAACACCTTCAGCTTGTCCCAGTCCATATCGGTAAATCCGTTGCGGGTTCGAGCCATGATTATTCCGCCGCTGCGCGGTCGCTCGCGCGCAAGGCGAGAAAGCGTTCGGCCTCGAGCGCCGCCATGCAGCCGAGACCTGCGGCCGTCACGGCCTGCCGGTAGGTTTCGTCGGCGACGTCGCCGGCGGCGAACAGGCCGGGCACCGAGGTCGCGGTCGAGTTCGGCGCCACTTCGACATAGCCCGACGGTTTCAATTTGATCTGGCCCTGCACGAGGTCGGTCGCCGGCGCATGTCCGATCGCGATGAAGACGCCGTCCGCCGGCACTTCAGAGAGCGCGCCGGTCTTGACGTTCTTCAGGCGGACATGGGTGACCTTGCCCGGATTCTCCGTCCCGCAGATTTCGTCGATCGCGGAGTCCCACACCACCTTGATCTTGGGGTGCTTGAACAGCCGGTCCTGCAGGATGCGCTCGGCGCGGAAATGGTCGCGGCGATGCACGATCGTCACGGTCGAGGCAAAATTGGTCAGGAACAGCGCTTCCTCGACCGCGGTGTTGCCGCCGCCGACTACGACGACTTCCTTAGCCCGGTAGAAAAACCCGTCGCAGGTGGCGCAGGCCGAAACCCCGAACCCCTTGAATTTTTCTTCCGAGGGCATGCCGAGCCAGCGCGCCTGCGCGCCGGTGGCGAGGATGACCGTTTCGGCGAAATAGACGTCACCGCTGTCGCAGGTCAGGCGGAACGGCCGCTGGCCCGCCTCGAGCTTGGTGACGAGATCGGTGACGATCTTCGTGCCGACATGGACGGCCTGCTTCTCCATCTGCTCCATCAGCCAGGGTCCCTGGATGACGTCGGCGAAGCCTGGATAGTTTTCCACGTCGGTGGTGATGGTGAGCTGGCCGCCGGGCTGGATGCCCTGGATCAGCACGGGCTCCAGCATCGCGCGCGCGGCATAGATCGCTGCGGTATAGCCGGCCGGGCCGGAACCGATGATGACGACCTTGGCGTGGATGGGAGCAGGCATAGGAGAAGTCCCTCTCTTAAGGGAATTTGGTCTGGGCTTGGGCGAAAAGCGCTCGGAGGGCATCGCCCCGGCGCTGAAAGTGTCAAATCCAAGTCTAGGATATCTGGCAAGCTATGCAAGAATTGCAATCCATATCGGCGATTTTTCCCCCCTAGGGTGAAAAATGGCGCAGCGCACGCGCAATAAAATTGCGCAAGCTGCCGTTGCTGCGCTAAGAGAGTTGCCAGCCATTGTCACGAGCCCATCGCCAGCCCCAGGACCCTGACCCGCGTGTCGAAGAATCTTGACGAAATCGACCTCAAAATCCTCAGCGAAATCCAGGCCGACGGCCGAATCACCAATGTGGAACTGGCCAAGCGGGTCGGAATTTCGCCGCCGCCCTGCCTGCGCCGGGTGCGGGCGCTGGAGGAAGAGGGGTACATCCAGGGCTATCGCGGCCTGCTGGATCCGCGCCGGCTCGGCTTCGACGTCACGGTGTTCGCCTCGGTGCATCTGTCGAGCCAGGCCGACGCCGATTTGCGCGCCTTCGAGGAGTTCGTTCGCGCCGAACCGCTGGTGCGGGAATGCTGGATGCTGTCGGGCGAGGTGGACTTCATCCTGAAATGCGTGGCGCCGGACATGGCGACCTTTCAGGAATTCGTCACCCATCTGACGGCCGCGCCCCATGTGCGCAACGTCAGGACGTCGCTGGTGCTGCATAATTCCAAATACGAGGCGGCCGTGCCGCTGGAAGTGAAAGTGCCGGGCTGAGGTTACGAGCCATTCCGGGCTGGCGCTCTGCGCACCCCGAAAATGACGGCGTTCGTTTGGGGTGACGCTTCCCCTCAGTTCTTCTTGCGCAGCATAGCGTCGAGGCTCAGCGGCCCGCCGCCGGCGCAGGTCAGGAACAGGCAGGAAAAGCAGAACATGATGGCGAGGTTGCCGCCGTTCAAAAGCGGAATGAAGCCCTTGGGAAAATGGCTGATGAAATAGGCGAACGCCATTTCACCGCACAGGATGAAGGCCGCGCAGCGCGAGAACAGGCCGACGAGCAGGAGCCCGCCCACCACCAGTTCGAACATGCCGGCGACGCCGAACAGCGACAACGGCTGCACCTTGTCGAACGCCGTGCCTGCCGGAAATTTCAGAAGCTTCGCCACGCCGAACTGGAACATCAGGAGCGCGGTGACGATGCGGAAGATGCTGAGAATGATCGGCTCGCCCGCGGCGAGCATCTTGTTGAACCGGTCCATGATCCTCTCCCTTATTTCCGCTTCATCATGGCGTCGAGGCTCCACGGCCCGGCGCCCGCCGTCGACAGATACAGGCAGGCGAAACAGTAGATGATCGCCAGCGTGCCGCCATTGATCAGCGGGAAGAAGCCCCTCGGCGCATGCACCATGAAATAGGCGACCGCCATCTCACCGGAGAGTATGACAGCCGCGGGCTGCGTCCAGAGGCCCACGATCAGCAACGCGCCGCCGATCAGTTCGATGAAGCCGGCGGCGCCAAGCAGCGATAGCGGCTGCAGATTGGCGAAGGAGGGAACCACGGGAAATCCGATCAGCTTGGCCATGCCATGCTCGATGATCATCAATCCCGTGATGATGCGCAGGACGCTCAAGGCGCGCGGCGTCCATGCCGCGAGGGCTTCGGTCATTGTCGTGTCCCCCGGAGTTTCGACGTATTCGAGTCGTATATTGGCGCGAAGCGGAGCGAAAGCATGTCGCCAAAATAAAATCGGCGGCGTTTCGCAAAGCAGCAATGGAATAAGGACGCTCGCAAAGTGTTTGCGCGGCACCGCATGATGATGCCGAAGCGAAAAGGCCGGGAAAT
>JBAUUA010001146.1:0-2531 GCA_049582465.1 Bradyrhizobium sp.
TCCAGCTCACGCGCAGGCCGGGGCAGGACGACCTTCGGCAGCTTCTCGCGCTGTGCCATCGCTATGGCGTCGACATGCGTCAGCGGGCGAGATTTTAGACGGAGCAAAATCGGGACTGGTTCTGCGACCCGAACAAATTTTGGTATCGAGCCGTTTTCGGCAAAGCGTCAAAGGCCCGCTAGTCGTTTCCAGCAATCGACCGTCACGACGCCGCGCTGCGCAGCCCGAACGCATGCGCATCCTGCTTGAGCACCGGCGCCACCGCCTCGATCAATCGTGCGGCCGCCGCGTCCACCGAAAGCCCGGCGGTGTCGACCACGGCGGCGGCCCGCGCGTAGAGCGGTTCGCGGCTCTTGAGGATGGTGCGCAATTCCGCCATCGCCGAGCGGTCGTCGGCCATCGGGCGCAAATCGCCCTGGCCGCGGACCCGCGCCATGTGTTCTTCCGGCTCGGCCTTGACCCAGATGGTGTAGAATGACGACAGGATCCGGTCGAAGGTCACAGGTTCGGAGACGATGCCGCCGCCGGTCGCCAGCACCATCGGCTCGTTTCGCTGCAGCAATGCCGTCAGCGCCGCCTGCTCCATGCGGCGAAAACCTTCCTGGCCGTAGAGCGCGATGATCTCGGCGACCGACAGGCCGTTCTCCTGCTCGATCTCCTTGTTCAGCTCGACGAAACTCCAGCCGATCTTCTTCGCCAGCATCCGGCCGAGGGTGGATTTGCCGGCGCCACGCAGCCCGATCAAGGCGATGCCGGCAAATGACATCCGCCGCTGTGCCGAGGCGCTTTGGCCCGCCAGCACATCCTTGGCCTGCGCGATCTGGTTCGGCGTCGCTCTTCGCAGGAGGTCGCGAATGACCGGCCAGTCCGGCGAAGGTTCGCCGATCGGGATCAGATCCTCCAGATGCGCGCCCATCGCATCCGACACCCGGCGCAAGAGCACGATCGAGACGTTGCCCTTGCCGCTTTCGAGCTGCGCGATATAGCGTTCGGAAATGCCGGAGACCTTTGCCAGCACCTTGCGCGACATGCCGCGCAGCGCACGCATGGTGCGCACGCGCTGGCCGAGCTGTTCGAGAAAAGCGGTTTCAGGATCGGGCTGTTCGGTCATGTCCGCTGGTCTGGTTGGCCGCGAAGCGCGTGCATCCGGAAACATAATGCCGAGGAGGATTGACAGCAAGCTCGCCCAGTGGCTTTCTATGAATTATAATTCTCAAAAATCCGGGGAGGAGGCGTCGTGACACGCTTGGCTGACGAGGGCGGGGCATGAGCACCTACAACGCGGTGACCTGGCTGCTCGACCGCAATGTCGACGAAGGCCGCGGGGCAAAACTCGCCTTCACCGATACCGTCTCCGAACTGACCTATGGCGAGCTGCAGAAGAGAAGCTGCCGCGTCGCCAACATGCTGCGCCGGCTCGGCGTCCGCCGCGAAGAACGCGTCGCCATGATCATGCTCGACACGGTGGATTTTCCGGCCGTGTTTCTCGGCGCGATCCGCGCCGGCGTGGTGCCGGTGCCGCTCAATACGCTTTTGACGTCGGATCAATACGCCTATGTGCTGGCGGATTGCCGCGCGCGGGTGCTGTTCATTTCCGAAGCGCTGCTGCCGGTGGTCAAGGACATGGTCGGGCGCATGTCCGATCTCGACCACGTCATCGTCGCGGGCAAGGACGGGTATGGCTACAAGAAACTGTCCGACGAACTCGCCGGCGAAAGCGATCAGTTCGCTACCGTTGCGACCCATGAGGACGAGCCGGCGTTCTGGCTGTATTCGTCGGGCTCGACCGGCATGCCCAAGGGCGTGCGGCATCTGCATGCCAACCTCGCCGCCACCGCGGACACCTATGCGAGGCAGGTGCTCGGCATTCGCGAGGATGACGTCGGGCTGTCGGCGGCCAAATTGTTCTTCGCCTACGGTCTCGGCAATG
The DNA here is from genome assembly GCA_049582465.1 of Bradyrhizobium sp. Taxonomy (GTDB): domain Bacteria; phylum Pseudomonadota; class Alphaproteobacteria; order Rhizobiales; family Xanthobacteraceae; genus Bradyrhizobium. The sequence continues at coordinate 1,931 of JBAUUA010001146.1, forward strand.
CGCTGACTTTCCCGATGTCGGTCGGCGCCACCACGGTGCTCAATTCCGAACGCCCGACGCCGGCGTCGATGTTCGCGCTGATGAACAAGTACAATCCCAGCATCTTCTTCGGCGTGCCGACCCTGTTCTCCTCGATGCTGCACGACGAAGCCTTGAAGAATGAACGCGGCGGCTCGCGCCTGCGCATCTGCACCTCCGCCGGCGAGGCGCTGCCGGAATCGGTCGGCAATGCCTGGAAGGCGCGCTTCGGCGTTGACATCCTCGACGGCGTCGGCTCGACCGAGCTGCTGCATATCTTCCTGTCGAATTCGCCCGGCGACATCAAATACGGCACCTCGGGCCGCCCCGTTCCGGGCTATCAGGTGCGGCTGGTGAACGAGGCCGGCAATGAGGTGGCCGATGGCGAAGTCGGCGAAATGCTGGTGCATGCGCCGTCGGCCGGCGAGGGCTATTGGAACCAGCGCAACAAGACCCGCTCGACCTTCGAGGGCTACTGGACCCGCACCGGCGACAAGTACATTCGCGACCGTGAGGGCCGCTACACCTTCTGCGGCCGCAGCGACGACATGTTCAAGGTTTCGGGCATCTGGGTATCGCCGTT
>JBAUUA010001147.1:0-2329 GCA_049582465.1 Bradyrhizobium sp.
GCCGAGAAGCTGGTGTATTATCCGACCGTCACCCGCGAGCCGTTCCGCAACCGCGGCCGCATCACCGATCTCATCACCTCCGAGCAGCTGTTCAACGACATCGGCCAGCAGCCGCTCGATATCGCGCATGACCGCATCATGATGTGCGGCAGCCCGGGCATGCTGGAGGAGTTGCGCCAGATGTTCGAAGCGCGCGGTTTCGCCGAGGGCTCCGGCAACGAGCCCGGCCATTTCGTGATCGAGAAGGCCTTCGTCGAGCGCTGAGTCCCGTCGTCCCCTAACCGTAGCCTTTTCTCGGCCGTCATTCCGGGGCATCGCGATAGCGATGAGCCCGGAATCCATAATCACGATCGGGAGTATGGATTCCGGGCCTGCGCCAAGAGGCGCATCCCGGAATGACGAGAGGAAATAGGCTTTGCATCGCGCACATCTGCGCGGGACTCTTGTCCACAACACCCACTATTGATGGCGAAGTCCATCTACTGGCTGCTATAAGCCCGGCCTGATATTATCGCGTGGCTCCCCGCCACCGCGTCGATCCCGGGAGCTGACAGAACCTTGTCCGGATCCAACCCAGCCGGTCCCCGCAAGACGGCCTTTGTCTTCGCCGGCGGAGGCAGCTTCGGCGCCATCCAGGTCGGCATGATGCACGCGCTGGCGGCGCATGGAATCTCGGCGGACATGGTGGTCGGCTCCAGCGTCGGCGCGCTGAACGGCGCTTATTATGCCGGCGATCCAACGCTGAAGGGCGTGCTGCAGCTCGAGACCATCTGGCGCGGATTGACGCGGCACGACGTCTTCCCGGTCACCTGGCGAACGCTGCTGGGATTCGTCTGGCGCCGCGATTTCCTGATTCCCCATGACGGAATTGCGAAGCTGATCGACGATCATCTGCCCTATCGCAACCTGCAGGACGCCGAACTTCCGGTTCACATCGTCACCACCGACATCGTCTCGGGCGACAGCGTGGTGCTGTCGGAGGGCTCGGCGGCGCTGGCGATCATCGCCTCGACCGCGATTCCCGGTGCTTTCGCGCCGGTCCCCTACAAGGAATTCTATCTCGCCGACGGCGCCATCTCCTCCAACACGCCGGTCCGGGTCGCGGTCGCCAAGGGCGCGCGGCGCCTGATCATCCTGCCGACCGGTTATGCCTGCGCCACCCACCCGCCGCCCACAGGCGCGGTGGCGAACGCGTTGCACGCGCTGACGCTGCTGATCTCGCGGCAATTGGTGAGCGAGCTCGAGGGCCTCGGGCCGGAAATCGAATATGTCGTGGTGCCGCCATTGTGCCCGCTGGTGGGCTCGCCCTACGACTTCTCGCGGACATCAGATCATATCGAGCGCGCCATCCGCTCGACCGATGCGTGGCTGGCGCAGAACGGCCTGGAGAAGCGCGGCATTCCCCACGAGATGCGCCTGCATCGTCATTGAGATGCTACGCTGCACTGCAAAAGGTCGCATGACGGCGCAAATCTACCGTCGCCGGACGATTATGGGGCCCTTGGGGATTGGCGGGCTTGCGGCCGTCATATCCATGACCTGTGCCCGAGATATTGTGTACAGCATTGTTCCGATAGTTGGATTAGGCTGCGGCCGAAAAAGAATAGCGCGACAGAAACTGCCCGAGGGGTGCCATGGAAACGCTGCTGCTTCCGTTCTCGCCACGCTTCATCGTGCTGACGATCTGCGCCGTCGTTACCGGGCTGCTGCTGGGCCTCGGGATCGTCGATCGCAAGGTGTTCGATTTGGTGCTGGTGCCGCTGCTGATCTTCGGCGGGCTGACCCTGCTCGGCATTCGCGATCTCATGCAGAAGAGCCACGCGGTGCTGCGCAACTATCCGATTTCGGCGCATCTGCGCTTCCTCCTCGAAGAGATCAGGCCGGAGATGCGGCAATATTTCTTCGAGAGCGAGAAGGACGGCATGCCGTTTTCCCGCGACACCCGCGCTGTCGTCTACCAGCGCGCGAAGATGGTGCTCGACAAGCGGCCGTTCGGCACCCAGGAAGACGTCTATCGCGAAGGTTATGAATGGATGCACCATTCGGTGGCGCCGAAGCCGAATGCCCGTGAGAAGTTTCGGATCACGATCGGCGGCCCGGACTGCACCAAACCGTATTCGGCCTCGGTCTTCAATATTTCCGCGATGAGCTTCGGCGCGCTCAGCCCCAATGCGGTGCGCGCGCTGAATGCCGGCGCCAGGAAAGGCGGCTTCGCCCATGACACCGGCGAGGGCGGCGTCAGCCCCTATCATCGCGAGAACGGCGGCGACATCATCTGGGAAATCGGCTCCGGCTATTTCGGCTGCCGCAACCGCGACGGCTCGTTCAA
>JBAUUA010001148.1:0-1926 GCA_049582465.1 Bradyrhizobium sp.
GCATTGACCTGCACCACCGCCCGGTCAGTGAATTGAACGGTCGGCGAACTCCAGCGCGGTAGCACGTTGAAATAGGCCGCGACGCCTTCACGGCCGCGATAGAGCTGGGATTTCGATCCGAAGAAGAAGACATTCTTCGCGTAGAGCGAGGCCAGCGTTGCGGCGTCGAGCCGGTTGAACGCGGCCGACCATTTTCCGATGATACCGGATACCGTTTCGTCGGCAGCGCTCGCCACGGCCTCAGCCCTTCCCGCCGCCGACTTCCTTCGCAAACGTATCGCGCAGGCCGATGGTGCGGTTGAACACCGGACGGTCCGGCGTCGAATCCCGGTCGCGCACGAAATAGCCCTGGCGTTCGAACTGCACGACGTCGTTCGAATTGCTTGCCGCGACCGAGGCCTCGATCCGGGCGTCCTTCAGGATTTCCAGCGACTGCGGGTTGAGGTCGGCGGCGAAGTTGCCGGCGTCCGGCGAGGGCTTTGCAAACAGCTGGTTGTAGACGCGGATCTCGGCCGGCTTCGACTGCGCCGCCGGCAGCCAGTGCATGGTGGCCTTGACCTTGCGTCCGTCCGGCGCGTTGCCGCCCTTGGTCGCGGGATCGTAAGTGCAGCGCAGTTCGATCACTTCGCCGCTCGCGCCCTTGATGATCCCGGTGCACTTCATGAAATAGGCGTAGCGCAGCCGCACCTCGGTGCCGGGCGACAGCCGGAAAAACTTCTTCGGCGGATTCTCCATGAAATCGTCGCGCTCGATGTAGAGCTCGCGGCCGAACGCGATGCGGCGGGTGCCAGCCGTGGGATCGTCCGGATGGTTGATGGCCTCGAGTTCCTCGACCTGCCCCTCAGGGTAATTCTCGATCACGACTTTCAGTGGCCGCAGCACCGCCATGCGGCGCTGCGACGTCCGGTTCAGCTCCTCGCGAATGCAGAACTCGAGCATGCCGACGTCGACGACGCTGTTGGCCTTGGCGACGCCGATGCGCTTGACGAATTCGCGGATCGCCGCCGGCGGCACACCGCGCCGCTTCAGCCCGACCATGGTCGGCATACGCGGATCGTCCCAGCCGGAGACGTGACCGTCGCGCACGAGCTGGGTGAGCACGCGCTTCGACAACAGCGTGTAGGTGAGATTAAGCCGCGCGAAGTCATACTGACGCGGCGTCGAGGGCACCGGCAGCTTGGCCAGGAACCAGTCATAGAGCGGCCGGTGGTCCTCGAATTCCAGCGTGCAGATCGAATGCGTGACGCCCTCGATCGCGTCCGACTGCCCGTGGGCGTAGTCATAGCTCGGGTAGATCGACCATTTGTCGCCGGTGCGCGGATGGGTGGCGTGCAGGATGCGGTAAAGCACCGGGTCGCGCAGATTGATGTTGCCGGAAGCCATGTCGATCTTCGCGCGCAGCACACGTGTGCCGTTCGGAAACTCGCCGGCCTTCATGCGGCGGAACAGATCGAGGTTTTCCTCCACCGGGCGGCCGCGGAACGGGCTGTTCTTGCCGGGCTCGGTCAGCGTGCCGCGCGCGAGCCGGATCTCGTCCTGGGTCTGGTCGTCGACATAGGCGAGGCCGGCGCGGATCAGGCCCTCAGCCCAATCGTAGAGCCTGTCGAAATAGTCCGACGCATAGAACAGGTATTTGCCCCAGTCGTAGCCGAGCCAGTGCACGTCGGCCTGGATCGAATCGATGAATTCCTGCTCTTCCTTGGTCGGGTTGGTGTCGTCGAAGCGCAAATGGCAGCGGCCGCCGAATTCCTGCGCGATGCCGAAATTGAGCGCGATCGACTTGGCGTGCCCGATATGCAGATAGCCGTTCGGCTCCGGCGGGAACCGGGTCACGATCGTCTGATGTCGCTTGGCGTCCAGGTCGGCCTGGACGATGTCGCGAATGAAATCGCGCCCCGCCTCTGCCGCCACCGTTTCTGCTGTCAT
>JBAUUA010001149.1:0-2154 GCA_049582465.1 Bradyrhizobium sp.
ACTGGCCGACGCCGGCCAACTGACCGAAGAGGTGTTCGGACCGGTTCTGCATCTGGTGCGTTATCCCGCCGACCGGCTCGACCGCGTGCTGCGATCGATTGAGGACAGCGGCTACGGGCTGACGCTCGGCATCCACTCCCGTATCGACGATACGATCGAGGCGGTGATCGACAGGCTTTCCGTCGGCAACGTCTATGTCAACCGCAACATGATCGGCGCGGTGGTGGGCGTGCAGCCGTTCGGCGGACAGGGATTGTCGGGCACCGGTCCGAAAGCCGGCGGGCCGCATTATCTGGCGCGATTCGCAACCGAACAGACGGTGACCGTCAATACCGCGGCCGCCGGCGGCAATGCGGCGCTGCTGTCGGATTTGGACTGAAGACGTCATCCTGAGGTGCGAGCTCTCGCGAGCCTCGAAGGATGACAATCTGCGGCCCATCCTTCGAGACGCGGCCAAGAGGCCGCTCCTCAGGATGACGGTCTTGTCTGCGGCGCATTGCATTTAAGTCGGTTGCATCACCCCGCCAACATCGGTCAAATACAGTCCAAATTCACCTGCCAACGGTAAAACGATTCCACAGCGCGGAATAACGCCGACAAAAATCACGGGAGCGACGCCACCATGGAAAAGGGCATCTTCGAAGGCCTCAAAGTTCTCGACTGCGCGAGTTTCATCGCAGCGCCTGCGGCCGCGACCGTGCTGTCGGATTTCGGCGCCGACGTGATCAAGATCGAGCCGCCGGGCCACGGCGACCCCTACCGCAACCTGCCGAACCTGCCGGGTTATCCGGCAAGCCAACACAATTTCGCGTGGATGCTGGAATCGCGCAACAAGAAGAGCCTCGCGCTCGACCTCTCCAAGCCGGAAGGCAAGGCCGTGCTGTATCGCCTCGTCGCCGAGGCCGACGTCTTCGTCACGAATTTTCCGCCTGGCGTGCGCCAGCGGCTCGGAATCACTTATGAGGAACTGCGGCCACTCAACGAGCGGCTGGTCTACGCCTCGTTCACCGGCTACGGCGAGAAGGGCGAGGAGGCCGACAAGCCCGGCTTCGACAGCAACGCCTATTGGGCGCGCTCGGGCCTGATGGACCTGGTGCGCGCGGACGAGAACACCACGCCGGCGCGCTCGATCGCCGGCATGGGCGACCACCCTTGCGCGATGGCGTTCTACGGCGCGATCGTCACCGCGCTCTACAAACGCGAGCGCAGCGGCAAGGGTTCGCATGTGAGTTCCAACCTGATGGCCAATGGCGTCTGGGCCGCCTCGGTGCTGGCCCAGGCCAAGTTATGCGGCGCAAAATTCGCGGAGCGGCGCACGCGCGAACACGCGCTGAACGCGGTGACCAACCACTACCGGTGCAAGGACGGACGCTGGCTGATCCTGTCGCTGCTCAACGAGGACCGGCAATGGCCGACGCTGGCACGCTGCCTGGGGCGCGAGGACCTTGTCGCCGATTCCCGCTTTGCCACCCGACCCGATCGCCATGCGCGTTCGCTGGAACTGATCAAAATCTTCGACGAGATCTTCGCCACCAGGGATCTGGCCGAATGGCGCAGGATCCTCGACGGCAACGGCCTGGTGTTCGGCGTGGTCGGTATCCTCGACGATATCCCCCACGACAAGCAGATGCTCGAGAACGAAGTGCTGGTGCCGTTCGAGAACGACACCATGCTGACCATCAACAGTCCGATCTGGGTCGACGGCAGCCCGAAGGTCAAGCCGCGGCGGGCGCCCGGCATCGGCGAGCACAGCGACGAGATTCTTCGAGCGGCGGGCTATGACGAGACGGCGATCCGGCAATTGCGGTTGTCCGGCGCGGTGGCGTGAGGCCTATCGGTTGTGAAGCAACACCCAGCCGACCGCGGCGAGGCCGATGACGACCGCAGCCGCGATCGCCCAGGTGCTGACACGGATATCGCCGGTGGTTTGCTGTTCAGCTTCATTCTGCGCGATCTCGCGATTGCGCTCCTTGTTCTTATTACCTGCGTCGCCCACCGCCTGCCCTCCCTGTCGCGAAGGTCGACCGCCGTTCACGTCGGCAGCCCTTGCCTAGCCTCCCGCCGACGCCGACGGGCGGAGCCCGGCCCGATAGGTCGCCTCCTCATCGGCGGCTTCCTTGCTGCTTGCGCGCAAGCCTGCGAGCCGGCTTAGCG
>JBAUUA010001150.1:0-4496 GCA_049582465.1 Bradyrhizobium sp.
GTTATTTGCGAGGGGGCATTGCCATGGGATTTTTCAAGCGAGAGCTCAGCCCGGTCGAGCGCTTCGAGAGTGCATTGCGGGACAAGCAGGCGGGGCGGCAGAAGCTGGCCGACCGGCTGAGCCTCGCCGAGGGGCTGCTCGCGGAAAAACGCGCCGCGGCCGAGCGGCTGGCGGTGGCCGGCGCCGCCAATGCTAGGCTCGAGCGCGCGGAAGCTGACATGCGCACCGTCGAGGACCGCGTCAAGACGCTGCGCGCCGCATTGGCGGAATTCGACGAGCAAGTGGCCTCGACCGAGCGCGCTCTCGCGGACGCCATCGCGCAGCGCGACCGCAACCTGGCGGCGGACGGGATCGAGGCGATGGCCGCGGCGATCGAGCGCGCGATCCCGGGATTCGACGCCGGCGCCGCCGCGCTGGTCGGCGCGGTCACGACGAGCGACGCGCCGATGCCGGAGGCGGCGCGGTTTTCGAGCAGCGTCGATGCCATACGCCAGGAGATTCTCGCGGCGGCGGATTTGATCTGCTGGGAACTGCGCTCCGCCGCGGTGCGCACGCGCGCCGGTAATGCCAATGTGGCGTCATCGGTGGCGCCCGAGCCCGAGCAGCCGCCATCCGCGGAGATCGAGCGGCAGTTGATCTACACGCTCAATCCGCTGCTGTGGCGGGAGGCCGGCGAGGTGCGCCGGGTGCCGGCGTTCGCACTGGTCGGATTGCCGAAAGGCCTGCTGCCGGTGGCGCTGCAGCACCACCATGTGGACCATCTGAACGCCCGGCGGGTGCAGACCCTGATGCACGTGCATGGCAGCGTGCGGGCGGACAGCGAAATCTCTCCTGACGATCCGCAACTCGTCGATCTCGATGCGCTCGCCGCGGGCGAAGCCGAGAACGCTCAGGCCGAGGTGGCCTGAGGAATGCGCGGCGCACAATAGTTCCGGAGTAGTTCATCCATACGTCGTAGGCGCAGACCGGCGCGGCGTGTACGCTCGCGCGAACCGTCGCCGGATCGGCGCGATCGGATGGATGGAGAATTCGAATGACGACCTGGATCCTGTTCGTCGGCCTTGAGCCGGAAGCGGTGGATTTCTCCGATCCTGCGCTGCCGCCGGGCTTCAACGCCGAAAAGATCCATGCCGGGATCGCGGTCGCGATGCGGGAAATTGCCGAGCGCGGTTGGCAGGCCGATCTCTGCTTAGTCAAGCCCGACGAAACCGCCGGCCCCACCGTCGCGCACCGACTCTCGAGCAAGATCTATGATTGCGTCGTGATCGGCGCAGGTGTCCGGCTGCCGCCGAGGAACCTGTGGCTGCTGGAGGTGCTGGTCAACGCCGTGCTCGAAGCCGGGCCGGGCACCAAGATCGCTTTCAACACGCGGCCGGAAGACTCCGCCGAGGCCGCCGCGCGATGGGTGAAGGCGGAGTAGGGCGTTTCGGCCGTCGGGGGCTTCCGGCCTGCTGGGACCGGGTTCGCCCGCTGTGGCGCATTGACAACACTCCAATGGAATCGCTTGTGCGCGGCCCCCGCCGGTCACGGTTCTGCCCGGATTGGGTACCGCCATGGTTCCCGATTGGGCGGGAGTCGGGTTTGGGGGCACGGATTGGGGATGCAACATGTCTTCCATCAACTGTGCCGGAACGGGGATTGAAGCGCGCCGTCGTCGCGACGCGGCGTGGATGCAGGCTGCGGCGGGGAACGCCGTTCGATTGACCGCCGTCGTGCTGGCGGGCGCGATGCTCGCGGCCTGCGCCCAGTCTTCTGTCGTCAGCCAGCATTCGGGGTTCTTCGCCCCCAGCCGGCAAGCCTCATTGCAGCACGAACGCACGACGCGGTCAGTGACACTACCGCGCGTCGCCTCGACGAGGCACCATACCCCATTCGCGCCCAGCGCAGCCGGAACGAAGATGGCGGGCGTTGCCAGTTTCTACTCGGAGGGAGATCGGACCGCGAGCGGCGAGAAGTTCGATGCGCATGAACTGACCGCCGCGCATCCGACCCTGCCGTTCGGCACGAAATTGCGCGTGACGAACGTCGCGACCGGCCGCTCGGTCACGGTGCGCGTCAACGACCGTGGTCCCTTCGTTCCCGGGCGCGTGGTCGACGTCTCGTATTCCGCGGCGCAGTCGCTCGGAATGGTCGGCAAGGGCATCGCGAACGTCAAGCTCGACGTCGTCCAGTAGCCGCGCTTCAGATGTCGTGCTTCAGATGTCGTGCTTGGGCACGTAATTGCCCATCACGCATTTGTACCTTTGCAGCTTCCACTCATGGTAGGGGCCGTTGGCGAGCCAGTCGGCAATGCCGATCTGCCCCTGGACCGTGCAGGAGGTCATGGTGATTCCCGACTGCTCACTGTTGGTGACGACTTTCTCCAGGCATAGCTGACCGTTGCAGAGAACGGCGACGAGAGTAACGAGCATAGCGTCCTTCGATGATGATGATGAATGACCCGGTCGGTTAAGTCGATGCAGGGTTCATGCCAGCATTGGGGCGCACCGGAATTCCCCGGACATCACGCCTGACGCTACCAACTGGCGAAATCCGGCGCTTCAGGCGGGCCGGATTGGGTGGATTACGCTGCGCAGATACGCGCTACGAATTTACCGCGATCGCGAGCCACACCTCAAAGCGCGGCGCTTTCGCTGCGGGCCCGGTGCTTCGCATGCCACTTCGGGCCGGGCCCGCGCATGTAGTGCAGCTCGGGCCGATAGGGATTGCCGGCAATTTGCATCAGCCTCTGCCACCGCGTCACGATGACGTTCAGGCATTGGCGAAGCGGCGTCGATGAATGTTGCGCGATCCACATGGGGCGGCTCAATGCGGCTTGCCGAGCTGGGAGGTGAAGGGCACGCTGAAGATCTCTTCGCCTTCATCGTCGGTGACGTGCAGGACCCAGGCGCGCCAATCTTCCAAAGTGATCGTCATGATGAGCGAGCGCACCACGAGAACAGCGTGCTCGCGCGCCTCGGTCAGGTCGGCAACCGCGCTGCCGCAGCGGTCGATCGAGATGCCCACCTTGTTGGAACAGTGGAAGTAGACCTGAGCCATGTCCGCCTCTTCTCGAATCACACAAAGCGAAGTGCAGTATCTCTTGATACCAGCGTGACGGCGCGCTGGAAATTCCGATGCATTCCGTACGGGTTATTACGGAGGTCGCCGATCCTCGCGGGCCTTGCAACGTCGTTCGGCGGCGATTGCAGGCTAAAAAATCCGTTTTGGCGGCCCATGCCGTTGAACGGGAGGCGCATCCGAATGTTGTAGAGGGGCAGGCGTAACGGGGAGAGTTCCGTGGCGGACGATCGCCGTCGCGGTTCCGGGCGTGGAACTTTGGGAGAGCCACATGATATCGGAGACGGAAGTTCACACCATTGCGCGGCAGATGATAGACCAGCACGGTTTTGAGGCGATCGCCGAAGCCGCGCGCAACGCCCGGAAGTGCGAGGGCCAGGGCGAGAACGAGGAAGCCGGCGTGTGGCGCCGGATCGAAGACGCCATGAAGGTCATCCGCGGCCCGCATCAGAGCTGATCCGCGCGGCGCTCTCCGCGCAACAGCTGCGAAGGCTGCCGATCGAGCACACATCGTCATGGCCGGGCATGACGAAAACCATGCTGGCCGCGCGCGCTCAGCGCGTGTGCTCCTCCGGACTCCGTGCCGCTGACTTCCGCGGGGGCTGCTGCGGCGAACCCATTTCCTGACACGGCTGCCGCTGCCACGTTCCATCCGGCATCGGCTGCATCGCGCTGCAGGACGATGACGCCGGCGGCTCGGAGACCGGCTGGGGTTTCGAATTGTGGGCCAGCGCCGGTGCCGTCGACAAGGCGAGGGCGGCCACGAGACTTGCAAAGATCGCGCGTTCGATCCGCATGAGAAGCTCTCCTTTCTCGAAACGAATGGGATTTCAAGAAAGGGAATTTGGCGATTTTGGGCCGGGCGATGGTTGACGGAGAGTGTGTGGTTACAATTTTATTCATTCTCGGGGTTCCTCGGTAACAGCTCCCGTTTAGCGTGCGACCGTTCAGGGGTCGCACATGTACGTGGTCATCCATTCCTCGCGCGCCCTGTTGGTCGCGCTGGTTCCGCTTGCGCTGGTCGGCGCCGATGACCCGGCACGACACCGGGTGACCCTCCGCAACTAGCGCAAGCCATGGATCCCCCCGAGTTCACCAGCAAAGCACTTACCGTGATGGCAGCCGCCGCATTGCTCGCCATGGCGTGTGTGGTTTGGATTACGACCAGGCCGGCGCTGGATGTGAAGGACGCCAGACGGCTGCCGGCGAGCACGGAGCTGCCGATATTCAAGCTGGTGCGGTAGCGCGCGGCAATGACGCAAACATAAATCCGCGATCTCGCGGCGCGGATGGCGCCCGAGTTTTGCAAAACCTTCCGCCCCAAAGAGAGGGCGCGCGGGAATGCCGGGTGTCCAGTGCACCCGCAGATGGGGTAACGGGCTCTCCGGAGGCCTTCCAAGCAAGCCGCGCTAGCTACGGCGCTATTGGTGGCGCGC
>JBAUUA010001151.1:0-2288 GCA_049582465.1 Bradyrhizobium sp.
GGTTCGTTCGGACCGCTTCGGCGCATCGCCATGCGCGAGGGCTTGGCGCCGTCGTGGCGGTCGACGCGGCGGGTTAGCTGATCTTTGACGCGTTTTCTTCACGCGAACCGGTACCCGCCCGGCATCAAGTGCGGGGCAGGCTTGGCTTGAAAACTCTATTTAAGGAAACACGATCCGGCCGGTTTGCAGCGCCCACATCACGCTGGTCAGCGTGACGACCGAGGCAAAGGTTCCGATCAGCACCGCGACGGAAGCCGGCTCGATCCAGCTGTCGTTCTGCCGGGCGATCACGAACACGTTCAGCGCCGGCGGCAGCGATGCCATCAATACCGCGGTCGCCGCCCAGGGCTGCGCGAACGGCCCCAGGAGCAGCATCAATCCGAACACGACGAGCGGGTGGATCAGGAGTTTGATGGCGATGACGCCGGGCACTTCCCAGGGTACCCGGCCGAATGGGCGCAGCGCCACCGTTACGCCCAGCACGAACAGCGCCGTCGGCGCCGCGGCGTTCTGCAGGAACAACACCGTCCTGTCGACGGCGACCAGCAGATGAAGGTGCAGCGCCGCGGCAAGCGCCCCGAGACAAGCCGACATGATCAGCGGATTGAGAACGATCTGCCGCACCACGACGCCGAGCGTATGCCACAGCGTCGGATGCCTGCTGTCGGTAAGCGCGATCAGCAGCGGCACGATCGTGAACAGGAAAATGCTGTCGCAGCAGAAGATCAGCGCGGTCGGTGCCGCGGCCCTGGAGCCGAGCACAGCCAGCGCCAGACCGGGCCCCATATAGCCGATATTGCCATAGGCTCCGGACAGGCCCGCGAGCGTCGCCTCGCGCAACGGCAGGCGGCCCATCAAGCGACCCGTGAACAGCGCGAGGAAAAAGGCGGTGGTCGTCCCCAGCGTCGTCGCGATCAGGAACGGCGGATTGTTGAGCTCCTCAAACGGCGTCTTCGACATGATGCCGAACAGCAAGGCCGGCAGTGAAACGTAGAGCAGAAAAAAATTCATCCAGGCGAGGCCCTGCTCCGGCAGGCCCTTGGCCTTGCCGCAGGCGAAGCCGATGAAGATCAGGCCGAAATACGGTAGTGCCAGATTGAGGATATCGACCATGGAGAAGCGTCTTTTTCATCGTTACGGCCCCGATCGGCGCGTGGGACGGACCAGCCGGGCAAAGGTTAATTCGCCGCTTTGCCTCTAGCATCGGCCACAATCATGGTCTATTCGACGAGACATGATAAAAGCGCGGACCGCCAAGTTTCAGATCGGACAGATCGTCCGGCACCGGATATTTTCGTTCCGGGGCGTGATCTTCGATATCGATCCGGAATTCAACAACACCGAGGAATGGTGGCTGTCGATTCCGGAGGACGTCCGGCCCCACAAGGATCAGCCGTTCTATCATCTGCTCGCCGAAAATTCGGATTCGGAATATGTCGCCTACGTCTCCGAGCAGAATCTTCTGCCTGACGATTCCGGCGAGCCGATCCGGCACTCGCAGGTCGCCGAGATTTTCGTCAAGGACAAATCGGGCGGCTACCGCCCGCGCAATCCCTCGCTGAATTAGCGTCGTCCAGGGCTCGCAGCCCGGATGATGCTCGACAAAGCCCAGCGCAACAAAAAAGGCGCCCGATCCGGGCGCCTTTTTCGTTGATCGAAAGCCGGCGGCGCGAGCGTTACTTCGCGGCCGGATTGGCCGCCGCAGCACCGGGCTGTGTAGCCTCGAGCTTCTTGCGCGCCTCTTCGGCGCGCTTCTGCAACTCTTCCTGCAGCTTCTTCTGGGTCTCCTCGAACACCTTCGGATCGGTCGGGGGACCGTCATAGGCCTTGGCGAACTCGGCCAGCGGCAGCGGCAGCGTCAGCGGCGCGCCGTTGGAGTTGATGGCCTGCACCACCAGGTTCTGGCCCTTCTTCATGTTGGCGAGCAGATCCGGGGTCACCTCGTAGTCCGACATGCAGCCGTTGGCGAAGCAGATCACATACGGGCTCTGCATCGGCGGGTTGTTGTCGACGATGACGCGGGTGCCGTGAACCAGTTGCATGCCGAGCGGCAGCGTGACGCGCAAAATCTTCTTCGGCTCGCCTTCCGGCTCGATGATGACGGCGGCGATCACGGGCTGGCCGGACTCGATGCGGCCATCCTTGCCGGTGAAGCAGACCTGCTTGGCGTTGGCATCCTGGCCCTTCAGGCAGAATTTGGTCCAGGGCGCGTAGATCAGCTGAACCTGCTGGTCCGGGGGCTGGGCACCCGCGGCAGGAGGGGCTCCGGCGGCCGGCGGCGCCTGCTG
>JBAUUA010001152.1:0-3619 GCA_049582465.1 Bradyrhizobium sp.
GAAATGCCTGGGCTGCGCGGCGAACTTCCCGCGCCCCGCGGGGACGGAAGTTCGGCGCCTCGCGGCCCGTGCCAAAACTTTCGGCGGCATCCGCAAGCCGCAGGATCGGCTTGATCTGGTTGCGCAGGAACAGCACCGAGACGATCAGGAGGATCGAGGAGGTGCCCAGCATCCAGAAGATGAAGATCTCGGAATTGGAGGCGTAGGCCGCGCTGCGCAGCGCGAAGATGCGGATTACCGCGTCCTCGAGCTGGATGCGGATTTCCACCTGGTTGGAGCGGCCGACGGTATCGATCCAGAACGGCTTGCCGATCTTGCGGCCGAGTTCGACCGAGAGCGTCTGGTCGAGCAGCGAGAAGAACGGCTTCGGGCCGGGCGGCGGCATGTCGCCGACGGGCAGGAAGTCCACCACCAGTTGCAGCCGCTGCTGGGCGATGCGGCGCAATTGCGCGCGGTCCTTGTCCTGCGGGTAATTCGTATACACGTCGATCAGGCTGGCGATGTCCTGCACGACCGCGGCCGACAGATGCCGGGTGACCGTGTTCCAGTGCCGCTCCATGAACACGAACGTCACCACCGACTGCAGCACCACCATCGGCACGATCATGATCAGGAGCGCGCGGGCGTACAGCCCGGTCGGCATCCAGCCCTTGAACGCGTTGCCCATCCAGCTGTTGGCCGCCGAGACGCGGCCGGCGGCGGTGCGGATCAGGGTGATGCCGGTGTCGAGCGTGCTCATCTGACAGGGTTCATCCGACAGGATTGATCAGAAACGGCTCAAGGCGAGGCGACCAGGCGATAGCCGATGCCGCGCACCGCCTGGAGGAACAGGGGATTGGCGGGATCGTTCTCGATCTTGCGCCGCAGGCGGTTGATCTGCACGTCCACCGCGCGCTCGTTGACGGTACCGTTGCCGGTGAGCGCGCTGCGCGGGACGGTCTCGCCGCGCCCTTCGGCCAGGATGCGCAGCATCTCGCGTTCGCGATCGGTGAGATGAACGGGCTCCTCGCCCTTGCGCAGTTCGCCGCGCTCCAGATGGTAGATGTAGGGCCCGAACGCGACCTGCTCCAGCGTCTCCACCGGCGGCGGCGCGCTGCGCTTGAGGATATTGCCGATGCGCAAGACCAGTTCGCGCGGCTCGAAGGGTTTTGCGACATAATCGTCGGCGCCGATCTGCAGGCCCTCGATGCGGGCTTCGGCCTCGTGGCGCGCGGTCAGCATGATGATCGGTACCGAGGACTGGGTGCGGATGAAGCGGGCGAGATCGAACCCGGTTTCGCCGGGCATCATGACGTCGAGGATCAACAGATCGAAATGCAGGCCGTTGAGCTTGGCACGGGCGTCGGTAGCGCTCATCGCGGTGGTGACGCGGTAGCCTTCGCCGCACAGAAAGCGCGACAACAGATCGCGGATGCGGCGGTCGTCGTCGACCAGCAGCAAATGCGGCGCGTCGTCGGCCGGCTTCGGCGGTGTTCGCGCGATGGTCGCAGCCTGGATCACGCCTGTTCCTTTGTGGTTGCGGTGCCTGGCTTGAGGATGGTCTCTAGCACCTTGTCGGGATCGTCGTGATCGATCATCGCGCGCAGGAACTGGCGGACGGTGTCGGCGCCTTCGGGCGGGATATCGCCGAGCGCGCGGTTGATGCGATCGGTCTGCAGGCCCGCGAGCCTGGCCACCAGCGCCTCGCCCTTTGCGGTGGCGAAAAGAAGGCGCTGCCGCCGGTCGTTGTTGCCGGTCTTCTGCACGATATAGCCTTCATCGAGCAGCTGCTTGAGCACCCGTCCCAGCGACTGCTTGGTGATGCGCAGCACGTCCAGGAGATCGGCGACCTTCAGGCCGGGATAGCGGTGGACGAAATGCAGCACCCGGTGATGCGCCCGGCCGAAGCCGAACGCCTCCAGTTCATGGTCGGCGTCGCCGACGAAGTCGCGATAGGCGAAGAACAGCAACTCGATGATGTCCCAGCGCAAATCGCCGGTCCTGGGGGCGGGGGACCGCCCGTCGGGTGCCCGCGAATCAGGGTCGGGTGAGGCACTTGAGAAATTTATGTCAGCCATATTGACGTATCTTGGGTTCAATGTTACAAAACAATCAATTCCGACGAAACATTAAGTCGTGCCGTCGGTGGTGATGTTTCAAGCGGCCTGAAAAAGCCAGAGATGGCGGCCTGGGCCGCGAATTTGTCTACCGTACGATTGTCGAGCGGCATTTCGGCAAACATACTGGACTTCCGCCTTCCACAAAAGCATGTCGTCAGGGGGCATTGCCAAGGGGGAGACCGGCCGCAAGGCGGTTGCGGGCTGAGGGCCAGACTTAACCAACAACGCCGCGGCGCGAAGCGCGCGATCCGCGTCAATCCGGGAGAGAGCCCATGGCAGTTTCGTTCGAGCAGGTCCGGAAGGAGAGGCGGGCGCCGGACATCGCGCCGGCTCCGGCAGCTGGCAGCAAGGGAATGAGCTTGAAATTCGAAATCCAGCCCGCGGCGAATCCGACGTCCGAGAAGGACCGCGCGGCAAAGCTCGTGGACCCGGGCTTCGGCCGGGTTTTCACCGATCACATGGCTGTGGTCCGCTACAATCAGGCGAAGGGCTGGCATGACGCGCGCGTTGAATCCCGCGCGAACTTCCCGCTCGATCCGGCCACAGCCGTCCTGCACTACGCGCAGGGGATTTTCGAAGGCCTCAAGGCCTACAAGCGCGACGACGGCGGCGTGAACCTGTTCCGTCCCGACGCCAATGCAAGGCGCTTCCACGATTCGGCCGAGCGCATGGCGATGGCGCGGCTGCCCGAGTCCGTGTTCATCGAGGCGGTCGAGCAGCTCGTGCGCATCGACCGCGCCTGGATACCGGGCGGCGAGGGCAGTCTCTATTTGCGGCCCTTCATGATCGCGAGCGAGGTCTTCCTCGGCGTGAAACCGTCAGCCGAATACATTTTCGCCGTCATCGCCTCGCCGGTCGGCTCCTATTTCAAGGGCGGACCTGCGCCGGTGTCGATCTGGGTGTCGGAGCACTACACGCGCGCCGCGATCGGCGGCACCGGCGCCGTCAAATGCGGCGGCAACTACGCCGCGAGCCTGCGCGCGCAGGCCGAGGCCATCGATCATGGCTGCGATCAGGTGGTCTTCCTCGATGCGGTCGAGCGCCGCTACATCGAGGAACTCGGCGGCATGAACGTCTTCTTCGTGTTCGACGACGGTTCGCTACTGACGCCGCCGCTCGGCACGATCCTGCCGGGCATCACCCGCGATTCCATCATCGCGCTCACCAGGGATTCCGGCGTGCGTGTGCGCGAGGAGCCCTACACGATCGACCAGTGGCGCAGCGATGCCGCCAGCGGCAAGCTGAAGGAGGCCTTCGCCTGCGGCACGGCGGCCGTGATCTCGCCGATCGGCAAGGTGTGTTCGGGAAGCGGCGATTTTCTCATCAGCGGCGGCGCCGCCGGCCCCGTCGCCATGGGGCTGCGCAAGAAACTGGTCGACATCCAGTACGGCCGCGCGGCCGACCCGCACGACTGGATCAAGAAGGTGTTTTGAGGGGCGGCGCGAAATTATTCCGCCGCTGTCCGCGACAGACGAGCGCTTCTTCCCCCTCGCCCCGCTCTTGCGGGGAGAGGGTCGGGG
>JBAUUA010001153.1:0-3593 GCA_049582465.1 Bradyrhizobium sp.
GGCGCGAGGTCGCCGCTGATCAGCAGGCGCTTTCGCAGCAGATCGTCATTGGGCCCCGCCACGCCGAGGGCGAATTTGGCGTCGGCGGGAATGGCCGGCCATCCGCCGCGGACCGCCAGATCCGAATAGCTCAGCGCCGCTTCCTTGATTCGCTGCGCGGTGCCTTCGTCATAGGTCGGCTCGTGCGAGAGCGCCAAGGCCTGTGCCGAACGCGATTCGGGGGTGGAGGCGGCAGTGGCCGGTTTTGCCGGCGGCGTGGCGTGCGCGGGATTTGCCGCAGCGGCCGTTGGCGCTGCGGGGGGCTGCTTGGCCGACGCCGCGCTGGGAGCGGCATTGCCCGGACCAGTGGCAGGCGCGCTTTGCCCAAACGCCGATGTCGTCGCCAGCGTCAAGGCGACGGCGATCACTGTCATACTACGCATGTTTGAAGCCCCGAGGAGGCGCCGCTGAGGGCGCGAAGTGAATCAAGGCCCGGCCATTGCGGCCGGGCGAACGGGATCGGAGGAGATCCGCCACCGCGCGTTCGCGAAAATAATCCATGAGGGTTGCGTTCTCATTAAGTCGGAATTGGCCCGCTGTTGCACCGCCACATATCCCGGATTGAACTTTGGTGGCCTTTGATATGTCGCACCAGCGGTTAATGTGGTTCGCGAAGGCGTTCGCCGAACCGAAACAATATGCCTTGAAAAATCCGCCTTGGGAGGACCCATGCTGTTGACGCGCCGGGAGGCGATCGCCGGACTAGGCGGCGGGCTCGTTTTGCTGAAGGGGGGGCCGGCACCGGCGCAAGCGGCCTATCCGAACCGGATCATCAAGATGATTGTGCCCTATCCGGCCGGCGGCACCACCGATTTTCTCGGGCGCCTGGTTGCCGATCAGCTTCAGACCGGTCTTGGCGCCACCGTCGTGGTCGAGAACAAGCCGGGAGCCGCAACCTCGACCGGCGCGGAGCTGGTCGCGAGGGCCGAGCCCGACGGCTATACGCTCTTGATGGCGACCTCGACCACGCTGGCCATCAACAAGACGCTGTACAAGAAGCTGCCCTACGATCCGGTCAAGGATTTTACCCCGATCGCGCTGGTGGCCGCCGTTCCGTTCGCGCTGATCATCAATCCGCAGATTCCCGCAACCACGCTGGCCGAGTTCATCGCCTATGCTAAAAAGACGCCGGGGCTGGCCTACGGTTCGGCCGGCAACGGCAGTCCGCAGCATCTCGGCGCCGAGATGCTGAAGTCCGCGGCGGGCATCGATATCCGCCATGTGCCGTATCGCGGCAGTGTGCCAGCGATGCTCGACGTGATCGCGGGGCACATCCCCTTCATGGTGGTGGATCTCCAGCCCGCCTTGCCGCAGATCCGCGACGGCAAGGTGAGGGTGCTCGGCGTCACCACGACGAAGCGGGTCACCGCCGCCCCCGACATTCCGACGCTGGCCGAAGGGGGGCTGGCCGGCTTCGACCTCGTCGCATGGCAGGGCGTGGTGGCGCCCGCCGGCCTGCCGCGGCCGGTTGTCGACCAGCTGGCGGCGCAGATCGGAAAGCTCGTTGCCGATCCGGCGACGCGGGACCGGCTCACCACGATTGCGCTGGAGCCATTGCCGGGATCGACGCCGGACAGCTTTGCGGCCTACGTCAAGACCGAGGTCGATCGCTGGGCGGCGATCGTCAAGAAGGCCGGCGTCGAGCTCGATTGATGATCCGGATAGCTGTCTTGACGCGTTTTGTTGCGGATCATGCTCTAATGTCTCAAGTGAAGTCCTCGCTGCAAGGCGCTGCCGATGCCCGCAATGACTGAGCAGGATGTGCTGATCGTTGGCGCCGGCCCGGTCGGATTGACGCTCGCGCTCGATCTGGCGTGGCGAGGCATCGACGTCACCGTCGTGGAGACCCGGGCCCGCGCCGCGCCGCCGGAGCCGAAATGCAACCACGTTGCCGCCCGCACCATGGAGATCTTCCGGCGGCTCGGCGTCGCGGACAAGGTGCGCAACGCCGGGTTGCCCGCGGACTATCCGCACGACATCAGTTACCGCACCTCGTTTACGGGTGCGGAGCTGACCCGCATCGAGATTCCCTGCCGCCGCGACCGTTTCACCAGGAAGGACGGCCCCGACTGCAACTGGCCGACGCCGGAGCCGCCGCATCGCATCAACCAGATATTTCTCGAGCCGATCCTGTTCGAACATGCGGCCGCGCAAGCCCGCATCCGCATCATCAACCGGACGTCGGCCGAGGACGTCGGGATCGAGGAGACCTCCGCGAGCGTGGCCCTGCGCGATCTCGACAACGGCACCGTACGTCGCACGAGCTGCCGCTATCTGATCGGCTGCGACGGCGCGCGTTCCATCGTCCGCAAGGCGGTCGGCGCCGAGCTGACCGGCGACGCCGTGGTGCAGCGGGTGCAGTCGACCTTCATTCGCGCCCCCGGCCTGATCGACCGCCAGCGTCACGAGCGCGCCTGGGGCACGGGTGTCATCAATCCGCGCCGTGCCGGCATGGTGTATGCGATCGACGGACGCGAACGCTGGCTGGTGCATAATTACATGAAGCCCGGGGAGGGCGATTTCGACTCGGTGGACCGCGACGCCTGCATCCGGACCATTCTCGGCGTGGATGCCGACTTCCGTTACGACATCATCTCCAAAGAGGATTGGTACGGGCGCCGTTTGGTCGCCGACCGGTTTCGCGACCGCACCGCGTTCATCGCCGGCGACGCGGCGCATATCTGGGTGCCCTATGCCGGCTACGGCATGAACGCCGGGATCGCGGATGCCATGAACCTGTCGTGGCTTTTGGCCGCTCATCTCAACGGCTGGGCGCCGTCGTCAATCCTCGACGCCTATGAGGCCGAGCGCTGGCCGATCACCAGCCAGGTCTCGCGCTTTGCGATGTCGCATGCCGAGGCCGAGATTCGCCGTCGTGGCGCGATACCCGCTCAAATCGAGGATACGGGACCGGAGGGCGAGGCGGCGCGGCGGGAGGTCGGGCATCGCACCTACGAGATCAACGTCCAGCAATACGCCTGCGCAGGTCTCAATTTCGGCAGCTATTACGACCGTTCGCCGATCATCGCCTATGATGGCGCCGAACACCCGGCCTACACCATGAGCAGCTATACGCCCTCGACCGTGCCGGGCTGCCGCACGCCGCATCTCTGGTGCGAGGACGGCCGTTCGCTCTACGATGCGATGGGGCCGGAATTCACCCTGCTGAGGTTCGATCCGGCGATAGATGCAGCTCCGCTCGAGCGTGCCGCTCGCGAGAGGGGAGTGCCGTTAAGGGTTCTCGATATGCAACGCCCGAAGGCCGCCACTTACTATGGCGGCGGGCTGATATTGTCGCGGCCCGACCAGCATGTGGCCTGGCGCGGCGACAGTTCGCCGGCGGATTCGCTCGCGCTGATCGATCGGGTCCGCGGCGCTGCAAGCCAGGGTAGCGAGGCCAGGAGCGGCCACGCGCGCCCGACGGCTCAATCCTCGTTCGCGGCGATCGATTCCATCAAGGACACCAGCTGACGCTGGACGGTCTGATCCTTGATCTTGCTATAGGCTCGCAGCAACCGCAGGCTGAACGCGCTGTCGAGAAACAGCAGGCTTTC
>JBAUUA010001154.1:0-2985 GCA_049582465.1 Bradyrhizobium sp.
CTCCGGATGCAGCGAGCCGCCGAAGGCCACGTTCATTTCCTGGAAGCCGCGGCACAGGCCGAGCAGCGGTACGCCGCGCTCGACGCATGTTTTGACCAGTTGCAGCGCCAGCGCGTCGCGGCGCCGGTCGTAGGGCTCGTAGCTCGGATGCTCTTCGGCGCCGAACTGCGTCGGATGCACATTTGCGCGGGCGCCTGTCAGCAGCACGCCGTCGACCGTTTCCAGCAATGCGTCGATATTGGTAATGGCGGGATCGCCGGCAAAGACCAGCGGCAGCGCGCCGACGACGTCGGCCACCGCCTTCAGGTTGCGCTCGCCGACGCGCTGGGCGGCGAACCGATTTTCGGCAAGATGCTCGCTCCCGATCACGCCGACGACGGGCCGTTTCATCGCTGTTGCATTCCCAAGTTCACTCCGCCGGACCGACGCACGTCGTCGCCGTCACGAATAGCGCGTCAGCGTCTCGCCCTCAAACACATAAACCATGCCCTGCTCGATATCGAGCAAAGGCGCCGCGGCCGGCTTGGCGATGCCGAGATCTGCGATCAGCCCGCGCGCGGTGCCGCCATGGGCGGTCACCACCGTGTCCCTGGCAAGACCCGCGTACCAGGCGCGCATGCGTGCCGCCACCATCTCGTAGCTCTCGCCGCCCGGCGGCACGAAATGCCATTTGTCGTGCTCGCGCTGGGCGATGCGGGCGGGGTCGCGTTCGTGTAGTTGCGCGATGGTGAAGCCTTCCCAGGCGCCGAAGGCGATTTCGGCGAGCCGCTCGTCGCTCCGGTAGTCTTGCGCCGGCAGGCCGATCGCGGCGCGCACCGCTTCCATGGTTTCGCTGGCGCGCTTGAGCGGGCTCGAGACGTAGTCGAGCGTTTCTGGCTTGCGCTTGTCGCGGCCGAACAGATCGCGCAGCACCTCGCCGCAATGCGCGGCTTGCGCGCGGCCGCGCGCATTGAGCGCGATGTCGCGGCGGCCCTGCAGACGGCCGGCGACGTTCCAGTCGGTTTCGCCGTGACGGATGTAATAGATGGTAGGCGGCGGCAAAAGGACCTCGTAGTCACGCCCGGCGATGACTGCTAGTCTTCCTTATTGACGTTGACCGCCATGTCGGGCGCATCGGGGTTCTTGATGCCGACGATGTGATAGCCGGCGTCGACGTGCTGAATCTCGCCAGTCACGCCGCTCGACAGGTCGGAAAGAAAAAACACGCCGGCCTTGCCGACGTCT
This sequence comes from Bradyrhizobium sp., assembly GCA_049582465.1. Lineage (GTDB taxonomy): Bacteria > Pseudomonadota > Alphaproteobacteria > Rhizobiales > Xanthobacteraceae > Bradyrhizobium. Next base: position 1,225 of record JBAUUA010001154.1, read on the forward strand.
TCCAGCGTGACGTTGCGCCGCAGCGGCGTGTTGTACTCGTTCCACTTCAGAATATAGCGGAAGTCGCCGATGCCGGAGGCGGCGAGCGTCTTGATCGGCCCTGAGGAAATCGCGTTGACGCGGATGTTCTTGACGCCGAGATCGGCGGCGAGATAGCGCACCGAGGATTCCAGCGCCGCCTTGGCCAGTCCCATCACATTGTAATGCGGCATCCACTTCTCGGCGCCGTAATACGTGAGCGTGAGCATCGAGCCGCCGTTCGGCATCAGCTTTTCGGCGCGCTGCGCGATCGCGGTGAACGAGTAGCAGCTCACCAACATGGTCTGGGTGAAATTGTCCGCCGTGGTGTCGACGTAGCGGCCGACAAGCTGGTCCTTGTCGGAAAAGGCGATAGCGTGCACGACGAAATCGAGTGAGCCCCAGGCCGATTTGACGTTGGCAAAGACCGCGTCGAGCGATGCCGTATCGGTGACGTCGCAATGGCCGACCACCAGGCCGTCCACCTCCTCCGCCAGCGGCTCGACGCGCTTCTTGAGCGCTTCGCCCTGGTAGGTGAAGGCGAGGTCGGCGCCGTGGTCGCGGCAGGCACGGGCGATGCCCCAGGCGATCGAGCGGTTATTGGCCACGCCCATGATCAGCCCGCGTTTACCCCGCATCAAACTCGAAATTTCCGGCATCACCCTTCCCGTTTCCGCCGGTCGCCACCGGTTGCCTCGTATGGCACAGGGCCTTTGGGCCAGCAAGCAAAGCGCCCACCGAGGCGTTTGCCGTTGTTTTTTCAATTCATTTTCGGGAATATGATACGGCGTTGTGGGGTTTCTCTGACAGCTGATATGCCGGACTGTGTTCGGTGACGGACGGACAGGCGGACCGCGGGTCCCCTGGCTGCATGCGCTGTTGGTGAGGGAGGGCCCGGTTGCCCACGTTCCGACAAAACGTTGAAGCGACGATTCCCGCGCTGCGCCGCTATGCGCGCGCTCTGACGCGGGACGCCGATATCGCGGACGACCTGGTGCAGGACACGCTGGTCCGGGCATTGCGCTCTGAACATCTGTTTTATGGCGGTGATGTGCGGAGCTGGCTCTATACGATCCTGACCAACCTCAACCGCAATCGGCTGCGGTCGCTGGCGCGGCGCCCGCCATTGTCGCCGATCGAAGATAACGACGCTCCCGACCTTGCCGGGCCGGAAGCGGGCGGCCGCGACATTGAGCGCGCGCTCGCCACGCTGGTGGAGGACCAGCGCAACGCCTTGCTGCTCGTGGTGCTGGAGGGCTTGAGCTACCGCGAGGTGGCTGAAGTGCAAGGCGTACCCATTGGCACCGTAATGTCGCGTCTGGCGCGTGCACGCGTACAGATCAAAAACTATCTCGACGGCGAGCGCCCTGCGCTACGCCGCGTGAAATGAGAGAGAGAAGGTGAACCCATGATCGATCGCGATTCACCCGTGACCGAGGATGAACTGCACGCCTATATCGACGGCGAGTTGCCGGCCGACCGCAAGGAGGCCGTCGCCACGTGGCTTGCCACTCATCCCGAACAGGCCGCGCTAGTTGCGTCCTGGCGGGCACAGGCCGAGAGCGTGCGCGCACGCTATGGCACGATTGTCGACGAACCCGTACCGGAACGGCTCAAGCTGGACCAGTTGCTCAGCAGGGAGCGCGCCAACGGGCGCTCCTGGGCTGCGATGGCCGCGGCCGCGGCCATTGCGGCCTTTGTCGTCGGCGGTGCGGCCGGCTGGATGGCGCGCGGAGCCTCCGC
>JBAUUA010001155.1:0-1683 GCA_049582465.1 Bradyrhizobium sp.
TCGCCGGCCTGATCCGTTCGATCGACTATTCGGCCACCGCCGCACTGGAGCGCGCGCTGAAAGTCGCGCACGACGAACAGGGCAAGCTCGGCGCAGCGCTCGCGGAGTGGCGCGATCGCGCTACCGCGGCGTTCCTCGGCGGCTATCGCGAGGTCATGACCGATCCGCGGTTGTGGCCGGCCGATCCGCAAGCCAGCGAGCGGCTGTTGAGCTTCTTCCTGCTCGAGAAGGCCTTCTACGAGATCGAATACGAGCTGGCCTACCGGCCGGACTGGCTGCGCGTGCCGCTGACCGGCGCGATCCGAATTCTGTCCGCGAATAATACCAACGAGGCTTCATGACCAAACTGTCCGCGGAGGCCTATGCGATTGTGGAAGGCCGCCACTCCGATCCCTTTCACTATCTCGGCCTCCATACCGAGGGCGATCGGACCGTGGTGCGCGCGTTCCTGCCCGAAGCGTCGAACGTCGAGGCGATCGGCGAGCACGGCGAGGCGGCGCAGCTTTCGCGGATACACGATGCCGGCCTGTTCGCCGGCACCCTGCCGAACGGCTCCAAGCGCTACCAGCTGCGCGCCCGCTTCGGCGACACCGTGGTCGAGCTCGACGACCCCTACCGTTTTCCCCCCATCCTCACCGATTTCGACCTCTATCTGCTGGGCGAAGGCACCCATCAGCGGCTCTACGACAAGCTCGGCGCCCATCCGATGACGCTCGACGGCGTCGACGGGGTAGCCTTCGTGGTGCTGGCACCCAATGCGCGGCGGGTCAGCGTGGTCGGCGATTTCAACTACTGGAATCCGCGGCGGCATCCGATGCGCGTGCGCGGCGCCGGCTATTGGGAGCTGTTCGTACCCCATGCCACCGCCGGCGATCACTACAAGTTCGACATCATCGGTCCGCAGGGCCAGCATCTGCCGCTCAAATCGGACCCGATGGCCTTTGCCGCCGAAATGCGCCCCAGCACGGCCTCCATCGTGTTCGACGAGACCAGGCTGCCGCATCCGCAGGCCGCGCCGGAGCGCATCAATGCGCTGGGCGCGCCGATGTCGATCTACGAGGTCCATCTCGGCTCGTGGCGGCGCAAGGGCCACAACGAATGGCTGACCTACCGCGAGCTTGCCGAGCAGCTGCCGCGCTATGCCAGGGATCTCGGCTTCACCCATATCGAATTCCTGCCCGTCAGCGAACATCCGTTCGACGGTTCATGGGGCTATCAGCCTACCGGCCTGTACGCACCGACCAGCCGGTTCGGCAGCCCTTCGGACTTTTCCGCGCTCGTCGATGCCTGCCACCGCGAGGGCATCGGCGTGCTGCTGGACTGGGTGCCCGGGCATTTCCCCGACGATCCGCATGGCCTCGGCAATTTCGACGGCACCGCGCTCTACGAACACGCCAACCCGCTGCAGGGCCGCCACCTCGACTGGGGCACGCTGATCTACAATTACGGCCGCACCGAAGTGGTGAATTTCCTGGTGTCGAACGCGCTGTTCTGGCTGGAGCGTTATGCCATCGACGGCCTGCGCGTCGATGCGGTCGCCTCCATGCTCTATCTCGACTACAGCCGCCCCGCCGGCGGCTGGATCCCGAACAAATATGGCGGCCGGGAAAATCTCGACGCCATCGATTTCCTGCGGCGCTTCAATACGGAGGTGTTCGCCCGCTTTCCGCAGGCCACCACGGC
>JBAUUA010001156.1:0-2792 GCA_049582465.1 Bradyrhizobium sp.
GAACCTCACTAATTCACCGGCGCCGCTTACGCGAGCCGACAGAGTTTTCGAATGATCGGATTTTCCGTTCCTGGCAGATAGGAGTGTGAGCGACGCCACAAATCGTCCGAAACTGGATAGAAGCATGCAGCAAGCTGCAGATCCTCTCAGCACCACCGATTGCCGGAACAGCTGAATCCCACTAGCCTAAGGACGGTGCGGGGCCCGGTGACCGGGCTCGCAATGTTCCTCGTCGCAAACGACGCAATGTCGGGAGGGCAATATGGGGCGGAAATACCAAAGTATCCTCGAAACAATCGGGAATACACCGGTCGTGCGAATAAATCGCTTGGCGCCGGAGGGTGTCAACCTGTTCGTTAAAATTGAAGCCTTCAACCCACTCGGTTCGGTGAAGGATCGATTGGCTCTCGGGGTGATCGAGGCTGCCGAGAAGTCCGGAGAGCTTAAGCCCGGCCAGACAGTCATAGAGGCGACCAGCGGAAATACCGGGATTGGCCTTGCCATGGTTTGCGCGGCCAAGGGATACCCGCTTGTGGTCACCATGGCGGAGCCTTTCAGTGTCGAGCGACGCAAGCTCATGCGCTTCCTCGGAGCGAAAGTCATCGTAACGCCGGCCGCCGAGCGAGCCGTGGGCATGATTACCAAGACCATCGAACTGGCCAAGACGCATGGGTGGTTCATGACGCGGCAGTTCGAGAATGAAGCCAATCCCGATATTCATTCGCGCACGACCGCGCGTGAGATAATCGAGGACTTTGCCGGAGAGCGGCTGGATTATTGGGTTACCGGTTACGGAACCGGCGGAACACTCAAGGGCGTCGCGCGGGTGCTTGCCAAGGAGCTTCCCGGAACGAAGATTGTCGTTTGCGAGCCGGGAGATGCGCAGCTGCTGGGAAGCGGCGTCGCGCAGTCGCGGAACTCGGACGGTACGCCGGCGGCGCCCCATCCGACGTTCAAGCCGCATCCGATGCAAGGCTGGACGCCGGATTTTATCCCCAAACTCACCGATGACGCCGTTGCCATGAAAGTTATCGATCGCATCCTACCAATCTCCGGCCCCGACGCCATTCGCTGTAGCAGGGACCTCGCTACGAAGGAGGGCATCTTTGTTGGCATTACCGCGGGCGCGACCTTTGCCGGCGCGCTCAAAGTTGCAACGGAGGCAGAGAAGGGAGCAAACATTCTCTGCATGCTTCCCGACACCGGCGAGCGCTATTTGAGTACCCCTCTTTTCGCGGATGTATCGGCAGACATGAGTGAGGAAGAACTCAAGATTTCACGCTCTACGCCAAGCGCTCAGCTTAATCCTTGAGCGATCCTGACGATCAGGCAACGATGTCGGTTATTTCGGCTCGCATGAGAACGACTGACGCGGCGTTCGAGGCTGTGAGGACCTTCTTTTTTGACTCGCGCTACGCTGAGCGGAAGCTTGTGCCTGCCATATGCGACTTCACCCTCGGCAATCCGCATGAAATGCCCCTTGAAGGTGTCGTCACCGCGATTAGAGAGCGCGCAATCCCGCACGACCAGAATTGGTTCGCCTATAAGGCGAGCGAACAGGAACCGCAGGCTTATATCGCTCAGCGCCTTGGCCACGAGCTGGATCTTCCCTTTGAGCCAGGAGACATAGCGCTCACAGCCGGCGCGTTCGCAGCCATAATGGTCGCCTTTCGGCTCGTGCTCGATGCTGGCGACGAGGTGATCTACTCGGAACCGGCGTGGTTCTGCTATGAGCCGATGCTGCTGGCCGCGAATGCCGTGCCGCGAAAGGTCAATTTGCAGTCGCCCACGTTTGATCTCGATCTCGTTGCAGTCGAAGCTGCAATTGGACCCAGGACGCGGCTGGTGATCGTCAACACACCCCACAATCCGACCGGACGGATCTACAGCAAAGCTTCGCTCGAAGCGCTGGCCGATCTGCTCGATCGCGCCTCGGCTAGAATTGGCCATCGAATCTTTCTCCTGTCGGACGAGCCTTATCGACAGCTGCGTTTCGACGGGCGCGGTTTCACGAGTCCGGCGGCGCTTTATCCCTGGACACTTATCTCCTACAGCTATGGCAAGGTCCTGCTCGCGCCGGGCCAGCGGATCGGCTATCTCGCTCTGTCGCCGTTGATGCCAGCTGCGGATCGACACGCGCTTCGGAGCGTCATGTTCTCCGCCCAAATGGCCCTCGGCTGGTGTTTTCCCAATGCCGTCATGCAATATGCAGTGCCAGATATTGACAAGCTCTCGATCGACCGAGTGGCACTCACACGGAGGCGCGACCGGTTTATGGCGGCACTCTTAAGGGCCGGGTATTCAGTTCTTTTGCCTGAAGGTACCTTCTACCTTTGGAGCAAATGGACCGACAGCGATCCGCATCGGCAGTGGAACGCCCTGGCCGATCGCGACGTCTTCGTACTCCCGGGTAGCATTATGAACTCGCCCGACTACTTCCGAATCAGCCTGACGGCATCGGATGAGATGGTTGAACGGGCACTGCCGGCATTTACCGAAGTGGCATGACGGGACACCTAGGAAGATTGCGTTGCTTGCTTTGACCCTCAAGTGCCAGGATATCGGTAGCGGTTCGTTGCGTCACTTTGACCCCGGGTCACTCATTTTCGGTCCACCCTCAATGGCGGATATCTCGGGGGCGTTTGGAATATCTCGAACGTGCTAAAGCCGATCTTGTGGAATGGCCGCCCTTGGCGCGCAAAGCGGTTCTTAGGAGCAATAGTTTAGGTTGTCTTGCCAGAGCGAGATTGTTTCTCGTTGGCTTCACGCTAGGCCTCGACGAAGGCTAACAG
>JBAUUA010001157.1:0-2037 GCA_049582465.1 Bradyrhizobium sp.
AAACCCTCCACGCGGGGCGACTAGAAAATAGATCGACGATGACTCCTTACCAAAAGCTCGCCCGATCGCCTTCAGTGACTCCCCGCGCTTCCAACGGTCCCATAATTCCGTCTTTTCTGCCGCGCTAAAACCTCTATGAAATCTCCGTTCCATCCTACACTCCATCTTTTCCCTTTAAGATAAAGTGTTGCGTCGATCGCTTGAGACCGCCGGGGAAAAGCGGAAAACATCTGCTCGCTCGGAGTATTTCGCATTTTGACCCATTTCGGACTTGGGCATAGCCGGACATCGGCCCACGATCGTGCTATATGAACATTCAATTTCCCCGAGCCCCGGGGTGCATCTTGAGCAGCGAGCACGTAAAGCGACGACTGGCAGCTATTCTGGCGGCAGATGTCGCGGGCTCTTGCCGCCTGATAGGGATAGACGAAGAAGGCACGCTGGCGCGACTGAAAGCGCTTAGAAGAACGATTTTCGATCCCAAAATCGCTGAGCATCACGGACGTGTCGTCAAGAATACCGGGGACGGCGCTATTGCCGAGTTCGCCAGCGTGGTCGACGCCGTGCGATGTGCCGACGAAATTCAACGCGGCATGGCCGAACAAAACATCGACGTGCCGCAGGACAAGCGGATCGAACTCCGCATCGGCATTCACGTCGGTGATATTATTATCGAAGAGAACGATATCTTTGGTGATGGGGTCAATATTGCGGTGCGTCTCGAAGGGATTGCAGAGCCGGGCGGTATCAGCATTTCGGATGACGCGCGTCGGCAAATTCGTGGCAAGGTAGATATAACGTTTGAGGATTTGGGCTCGCAATCCTTGAAGAATATCGCCGAACCGATGCGGGTCTGGCGCGTTCCGAACGGTCGCGCCGTGCCAGCTGTGCCGAACCGCCTGCCTGTTGGTGACGCCCTTCCGCTCCCTGATAAACCCTCCATCGCTGTTCTGCCATTCGCCAACATGAGCGGTGATCCGGAACAGGATTACTTCGCAGATGGAATGGTCGATGACATCATCACGGCGCTGTCTCATTTCAAGGCGCTGTTCGTCATCGCCCGCAATTCGAGCTTCACCTACAAGGGGCGCGCCGTCGATGTGAAGCAGGTCGGGCGCGAACTTGGGGTACGCTACGTGTTGGAAGGCAGCGTTCGCAAAGCGGGAAATCGAGTACGCATCACGGGACAGCTCGTCGATACCGCCACCGGGGCACATCTTTGGGCAGAACGGTTTGATGGTGGTCTCGGCGACATCTTCGATCTGCAGGACCAGGTGACCGAGAGCGTTGTCGGGGCGATCGCGCCGGCGGTGGAAAAAGCCGAGATCGAGCGTGCCAAACGCAAGCCGACCGAGAGTCTCGACGCCTATGCCCTCTATTTGCGCGGTTTGGCCAAGCTTCATCAGTTTGGCAACCGGCAAGCGAACGAGGAGACATTGCGTCTATTCAACCGCGCGATCGAGCTCGACCCGGATTTTGCATCTGCCTACGCCCTTGCTGCCTTGTGCTACGTCTGGGCCAAGATCAATGGCTGGTTTTCAAACACAGCGAACGACATGGCTAAAGTGACGAGGCTCGCCCAGCGGGCGGTTGAGTTGGGCAAGGATGACGCGGCCGCGCTCGCCCCCAGCGGGTGGGCGCTAGCTTTTGTTGTTCACGATCTCGAGGCAGGTGCCGCCTTGAGCGATCGCGCGCTTGCGCTCAATTCCAATTTGGCCGAGGCATGGTTTTGGGGCGGCTGGGTGAAAATCTGGCTCGGCGAGCCGGAGGCGGCGATCGAGCGCTTCGCTCGTGCCTTGCGCCTGAGCCCACTTGGTCCGTTTGTGGCAGGAATGCGAAGCGGAACCGCGTTTGCCCATTTCTTCCTGGGCCGCTATGACGAAGCTGTGTCATGGGCGGCAATGACATTGCAGGACAATCCGGACTCTCAACCTGGTTTACGTATCGCCGCCGCAAGCAATGCAATGGTCGGACGGCCGGAGCAAGCACACAAGGCAATGGCTCGACTGCGGCAACTCAATCCCGCGCTACGTATTT
>JBAUUA010001158.1:0-6315 GCA_049582465.1 Bradyrhizobium sp.
AGATTCGCATCGAGCCGCTGCCGGAGATCGTCTCGGACCGCCTCGCGCTGGAACAGATCTTCTCCAATCTGATTGATAACGCGCTGAAATACCTCAAGCCGGGCGTGCCCGGCGACATCGCGGTCCGCGGCCACACCAAAATGGGCTTTGCGATCTTCGAGGTCGCCGACAATGGCCGCGGCATCGCCCCCAACGACCATCAGCGGATTTTCGACCTGTTTCGCCGCGCAGGGACCCAGGACAGGCCGGGACAGGGCATCGGATTGGCCCATGTCCGCGCCCTGGTGCGGCGCCTCGGCGGCACCATGTCGGTGCAATCTGAACTCAACAGCGGCAGCACCTTCACGATAACGCTGCCGATAGAATGGGCAGCCAGTAACCGGAATAGAGATACATGAGCAAACCAGTTACCATTATCATGATCGAGGACGACGAAGGCCACGCGCGGCTGATCGAGCGGAATATCCGCCGTTCCGGCGTCAACAACGACATCATGCCGTTCACCAACGGTACAGAGGCGGTGAACTACCTGTTCGGCAAGGATGGGTCCGGGCTCGACCACAAGAGCGAGGCGCTGCTGATCCTGCTCGACCTGAATTTGCCCGACATGACCGGCATCGACATCTTGCGGCGGGTCAAGGAGAACAAATATCTGAAATGTGCACCCGTCGTGGTGCTCACCACGACCGACGATTCCCAGGAGATCAAGCGCTGCTATGAACTTGGCTGCAACGTCTACATCACCAAGCCGGTGAACTACGAAAGCTTCGCCAACGCCATTCGCCAGCTGGGGCTGTTCTTCTCGGTCATTCAGGTCCCGCCGGCCGCCCCATGAGTCCACCACCGATGCCCACACTGCTGTACATCGACGACGACGCAGGCCTGGCCCGGCTGGTCGACCGCGGCCTGACGCGGCTCGGTCTCAAGGTGGTGCATGCCGCCGACGGCGCCGACGGGCTGGCGCGCCTGCAGCAGGGCGGCATCGACGTCGTCGCGCTCGATCAATTCATGCCCGGCCTGGATGGTCTCGAAACGCTGGAACGGATCATGGCGATTCCGAACGCGCCGCCGGTGGTGTTCGTCTCCGCCGCGCAGGATTCCAGCATCGCCGTGACCGCATTGAAGGCGGGCGCCGCCGACTATCTGGTCAAGGACGTACAGGGCGAATTCATCCCGCTGCTGCAGGTCGCGGTCGACGGCGCGCTGCGGCAGGCGCAGATCCGAAAGGCCCGCGACGACGCCGAGGCCGAGGTCCATGCCTCGCGCGACCGCTACGCCGCGCTCGCCGCCGAGCGCGAGGTGCTGCTGCGCGAGGTCAATCACCGCGTCGGCAACAGTCTGCAGATCATCGCCTCGCTGTTGCACCTGCAGGCCAATTCAAGCAGCCAGGACGACGTCAAGGCCGCGCTGACCAATGCGATGGGGCGGGTCGCCGCGGTGGCGCAGGTTCATCGCCGGCTCTACACCTCGCACGACCTCAAGAGCGTGCTGCTGAACCAGTATCTCGACGCTCTGCTCGAGGATCTCCGCCGTTCCGCCGAGGGCAACCGGATGTCGCGGCTGACCCTGAAGGCCGAACCGGTCGAGATCGACCCCGACCGCGCGGTCGCGATCGGCATCATCGTCAACGAACTCGTGATGAACGCCGTCAAATACGCCTACCCCGACGGCGCGGGTCCGATTCACGTCGACCTCACCGCGCAGGGCGACGATGTCGTGATGTCGATCGCCGACAACGGCGTCGGCCTCAACGTCAAGACCGATCCGCGCTCCACCGGCATGGGCCAGCGCATCGTCACCGCCATGGCCTCCAAGCTCGAGGCCAGCGTCGAGCGCGATCCCGGCCATGCCGGCACCCGGATCGTGCTGCGGTTTTGCCGCGTCAACAAGGCCGCCGCAAAACCCGGCTGTGAGGCGGCGAGCTAGCCGCGGCGGCCTTCCCCCTGCCAGGTGCAGCAGGCTCGTTTCAGATCTCGGTGAAACGTCGCCGCCCATGAGCTGCTAATCCGGTTGCACCCAACAAGGAGCCGACCGACATGAATTCGAACGACACCCCCGATATCGAGGCCATCCGCGCGGCGGAGCGCATTTATCACGCATGGGACGAGGCGCTCGGGCGCAAGGATATCGACGCCGCCATGAGCCTCTACGCCCCGGACACCGTGCTGGAGAGCCCCCTCGTGCGTCACTTGCTCGGCGGTACCGAAGGTATTGTCCGCGGCCGCGACAAACTCCGCGACTTCGTCAAACTGGTGTTCGCGAGCGCTCCGCCCCTGCGGCGACGCCACCGCGAGGGCTTTTTCACTGACGGAAAGCGATTGATGTGGGAATATCCGCGCGCAGCGCCGGATGGGCCGCAAATGGACCTCGTGGAAGTGATGGACATCGCCGATGGCCTCATTCAGCGACATTGCGTTTATTGGGGATGGCTCGGCGTCAAGGTTCTTGAAGAGGGCGGCCATCGACCCACTTGAGGAACAAAGGAGTCTCGATGGCGGTTCAAGCAGGTTTCTCCGGGATTGCCGCGTTGCTGGCCGATCCCGCGCGCGAAGCGATGCTGGTTGCGCTCGCCGACGGGCGGGCACTGCCGGCGGGGGAACTGGCGAAGGCCGCTGGCATCACGCCGCAGAGCGCCAGCGGTCATTTGCGGAAAATGATTGAAGGCGGAATCTTGTCGGTCTGGTCGCAGGGACGATTCCGTTATTTTCGGCTGGCGAACGAGCAAGTCGGCGCCGCCCTGGAAATTCTTGCAAACATCGCCCAAACCCAACCGCGCCGGATCGCCGCCATCCGCAACATGCCAAAGCATCTGCGGGTGGCGCGATGCTGCTACACTCACCTTGCGGGACGTCTTGGCGTGGCGCTGGCGGACGCACTCGTCAACTGCGGCTACGTCACCATCGCCGGCGATTGCGTCGTACTGACCGACCGGGGCGCTCGATGGGCCGAGGCGGCCGGTTTTCCCCCAAGGAGTTTCCGAGCCGGCGCTGGCAGTCTGCGGCTTTGCCTCGACTGGACCGAGCGACGGTTTCACCTCGCGGGCGACCTGCCGAGCGCCATCCTTCGATATCTCCTCGAAACCCGTTGCCTCGAACGCGGCGACCAGCGATCCCTGATCGTCAGTCGGCTAGGCAAGGCATGGTTCGACCAATTGGGGCTGGACGTAGACGATTGCTCTTCGGTTGAGCACCGTGCCTCCGCCCTGCTATCCTCCCGGGCATGACGTCACGCGACTCCGCCTCGTCCGAGATCACCCCCGAAGTGCTGCTGCGCGCCTATGCCTGCGGGATCTTCCCGATGGCCGAGAGCGCCGACGATCCGACGCTGTTCTGGGTCGAGCCGGAGATGCGCGGCGTGATCCCGCTCGATGGTTTTCGCATCGCCTCGCGGCTCAAGCGTACCGTGCGCTCCGATGCGTTCACCGTCACCGTCAACACGGCCTTCAAGGCGGTGATTGCCGGCTGCGCCGCGCCACAAGCCGGCCGCGACGACACCTGGATCAACAAGCGCATCCGGGATCTCTATGAGGGCCTGCACGAACTCGGCCACGCCCACAGTGTCGAGGTCTGGCAGGATGACGATCTCGCCGGCGGGCTCTATGGCGTCAGCCTGGGCCGCGCCTTCTTCGGCGAGAGCATGTTTCACCGGGTCCGCGACGCCTCGAAGGTGGCGCTGGTGCATCTGGTGGCGCGGCTGATCGCCGGCGGATTTGAGCTATTGGACACCCAATACGTGACCGAGCATCTGCGCAGCTTCGGCGCGGTCGAGATCCCGCGACGACGCTACACCGCGCTGCTCGACCGGGCGATCCGAGGCAACGCGGATTTTTGCCGCCTGCCGGTCGACCGCCCGGTCAGCGGCGAAGAAGCGCTTGCGATTATCGCCGCGCGCGGGTGATCCATCCGCGCAGCCTCACCTCAGGCGGCTCTCTTCTTGAAACGTCCGGGATCCGGCGGCGGCGGCGCCAACAGCCCGGGAAGCAACGCTTCGGCGGCGTAGGCACCTGATATCAGCGCCGCCTCGACGCCCGGGCCATGGGTTGCGCTCCCGGCCACCACCAGCCCCGGAACCGGGCTCCTGGCGCCTTTGAGCCGCGCGTTGCGGCGAATGCCGTAGATCGCGCCGGTGCTTGACCAGTCATAGCGCGTGAAGGTGACCGGGCTCGCCTCGTCACGATAGACGATGTGGCCGGAGAGGCCGGGAATGACCTTCTCCGCTGCCGCTATCATCCTGTCGCCCAGCGTTTTCTTGCGCTCGCGGTAGTCTTCCGACTGACGCCATTCCTTCCAGCCAGCATTGGCCTCGCCCGGGAACCAGCTCCGCGCCTCTTTCAGAGATAACAGGGTTATCAACGTCAGGGTCGAATGGCCCGGCGGGGCGGCCGACGGGTCGATCATCGACATTGCCGTAATGAAGACGTTCTGCTCGCCCTTGACGCTGACGGTGGGGCGGATGTCGGGAATGAAATCGACCCCGAGGTGGACCGTAAACGCCGACGAAGCAGGTTCGCTGGCGGCTATCTGCGCGCGAAAATCGTCGGGGATGTCAGCGGGCTCGAGCAGTTCCAGAAACGTTCGCTTCAGATCGGAATTGGCGACGACGGCACGCGCCGACACCCGCCTGCCGTCTGCCAGCACGAGACCCGCGGCGCAGCCGTTCTCGACGGAAATCTTCGCGACTGGGGAGTCGAGCCATAGCCGCCCATTACGCTCGCGGATGGCATCGGCAAGCGCATCGGTGAACTTGCGCGAGCCGCCGACGGGATGATAGCCGCCGTGAAAATAATAGCCGAACAGCGGCACCATTTCGGCGCAAGTCAGGCTCTCGGAGCCGTCGCTGACATAGCCGATCAACGCGGTCATCGGCGCGCGCGCCTGCGGATCGCCGATGTGCTGGGCGACGAGTTGGTCGAACGGCTTGTCGAGCCACCGGACCGCGAGCGGATGCTGCCGCGAAAACTCCAGCAACGTCTCGATCGTCATGCCCAAACCGGGTATGCCGCCGCCGCTGATGAGCGGTGAGTACATCCCGTCATGAATGGCGCGGATGGTGGCAAACAGCGTCTCGAATCCCCTGCCCTCCGCCGGAAACAGGCGGCCGAGTTCGGCAACATAAGCCTGCCAGTCGGCGGGCACGTCGATGACCAGGTTCGAAAAACGATAGCTGTGTTCGACGCGCCGCCACTCGATCCGATCGGCGACCTGCAATCGTTCCAGGATCGCGGTCACCGGACCGCCCATCCAAACGCCGGAGAAATCATGCGGTCCCGCATCGAAGCGATAGGCGAGCGGCACACCGTCATGGTGCAGCTTTCGTTGAAAGGTCTGACAGAAGCCGCCCGGCTGAAAATGCTGTTCGGCGACCACCACCTTCAGCCCGGCATCCGCGAGCAGTGCTGCGGCGGTGAGGCCGCCGACGCCAGCTCCGACCACCGCCACGTCGAAATCATTGTCGCCCTGCGCGCCGCCCAGCGCCGGAGCCGGCCAATGATAGGTTTCAAGCGAGCGCATTTGCCGCGCTAGCGCCATCTGCACCAGGAATTTCGGCCCCAGGATCGACGCCACGGCTCCGACAACCACGATGCCGGTGGTGACGATGCCGCCTGCGTTCAGGGCGTGAGCGAGCGCCAGCAGCAGAAAGAGCATTCCCCAGAGCGCGGAGAGGATCATGTTGACCAGCACAAACACCGGGCTCTCGTCGGCTCCCGGATACGCGGCGCGGGAAAACTCGGCCGTCCAGGGCCTTCCTAACAAGATCGTCGCGATCGAAAACACGGCGAGCCCGACGAACGCCAGCGGCACCGCGTTGGCGACGACGATTTCGCGGGCGAGGAACATGCCGACCGCCAACGCGCTGAAGATCACGAGCGCCGCGATCTCCAGCATCTTGAGATCGCGCGCATAAAGGCGCCAGGCGCAGACGATCAGGGCGACGACAAATCCGCTACCGATGGCGGCCGCCGGCATCCCGCGCAGGATCAGAAACACGAAGATCGCGATCGGCAGCAGCGCGAATTTCACGGTGAAGAACGTCTTCATGCGCATCCCCAACGGATGGCGAGCATCCAAGACGAGTTTGGGTAGCGACGCGTTGATCTTGCTCAACCGGTGGTCGCGGCGAGCCGGTGCGCCGGCTGTTCACCGCCAAATGCGAACGTTTTCCGGCCAGACTACCTGAAAATCCCGAACAGGCCGCCTGGACCGCCGGGTTGCTGCGGCGGGGGCTGCGCCTGCGGAGGCGGCTGCTGCTGGGTCTGCTGCTGCGGCAGCGGGGGCGGCGGACGCGGGGCCTGCTTCGGCGCGGCACGCTTCTGCG
>JBAUUA010001159.1:0-3248 GCA_049582465.1 Bradyrhizobium sp.
GTCTCGAGGCGGAGAGCGGGCGCGCCTTCGAGCAGATGATCCCGTTCAATCGCGTGCTCGGTTTGAAGATCGACTCGCTCGATTCCAAAGCCCCGCGGCTGAGGTTCGATATGCGGCCCGAACTGGTCGGCAATCCGGTCCGCCAGATCCTGCACGGCGGCGTGATTTCGGCGACGCTGGACGTGGTCGGCGGCCTCGCCATCGCGCTCGCTTCGTTCGCCAAGGACAGTGAGGAGAAGGGCGAAGGGGCGCCGCGGCATTTCCCCGACATCGGCACCATCGACCTGCGCATCGACTATCTGCGGCCGGGGCGCGGCAAATATTTCATCGCCACGGGGCGCGTCGTGCGGCTCGGCGGCCGCGTCGCGGTGGTTCATATGGAGCTCGTCAACGACACCGACGAGCAGATCGCCACGGGTTCGGCGGCCTATATCGTCGGCTGACGGCAGCGCCCGGTTATTTCAGCGGCGGGCGGAAATCGATCGCGCGCAGGATCACGCCGGGCGGATTGCCCTCCAGTTCGACGTCGCTGAATTTCCGCGCCGCGCGTGCCTCGATGCGGTCGCGCAGCCGCAGGAACTGCTCCTCGCGCTGCGCCGGCGGCGTTCGCGAGGTGCCTTCCAGCTGATCCATCGCGTCGGTCGAGATCGCGCAGGCGACGTTGGCCTGGTCGTTCTTCATCGTGAACACCACGACCATGCGGTTGAAATCGTATTCCTGAAAGCGGCTTTCGGTGAGCGCCATGTCGGAGCCTCCTCGATTTGGGCGGCGGGCGGTTGTCAGAACTTCTTCCTGGCCGGCGCCGGATTGAGCTCGGCGATTTTCGAAAGGCAGTCTTCCTGCGAGGCGTGCGGACCGGTGACGAAGGTGCCGCTGACCTTGGTGGAGTACCAGCCCGACTCGACGCCGAGACGCAGCGACTCTTCGGATTTGACGTGACGCGCGGAAAGAATCTGCATGGAGTTTCCTTGAATGCGAGGCGTCAGCATCGGCGCTGAACGCGGGGGAACGGTTTCAATGGCGGTCTGCGGGTCAATGCGATGCGACCGCGTCGGCCTGCTGCGCGTCGGCAAGATCGACCGAGCTGATGGAAAGCATCTCGGTCGAATGATGATGCGGCGGCGCGCCGGGTACCATGATCATGGTGGCGACGCGGCGAAAGCACGGAAACGACAGGCCTTCGATCAGTTCCTCATCGGTCACGACTTCGTACGGTCCAGCCGGAAGCTGGCGATCGATACCCTTGATCCGGAACGGATGATTGAACGTCACCGTTTCCCGTCGCGATCTCGTCAAGATGATCTTTCCGCGCCGGCCCGGGCGCCGGCCGATTCAATGGGAATCGAACCGCTTTCGCGCTCTTTCGCCGGCACTTGCTGCAAAACGCCTGTCCGCGGCTCGAAACACGCCTTGCATGCGGCCCGAGGCGAACGACGGTCACCGTGCGCCTTTCGAGCCCAAATAGCCATGAGTTTCTTCAGGCGGAGGTCCGCGCCCGGCGCCCCTCGATCGGATAGGCCGGATCGTTGTAGCCCGGCGTCGACGGATGGCCTGGCGCGACCAGGCGATCGATCAGCGCTTCGTCTTCGGCGGTGAAGCGATAATCGAGCGCGCGCAGATAATCGTCCCACTGCGCTTCGGTGCGGGGACCCGCGATGACGCCGCTGACGAAGGCGGAGTTCAGCACCCAGGACACCGCGAACTGCCCGGCGGTGATGCCTTTGGCTTCCGCGTGCTGCTTGATCTCTTGCGCCAGCTTCAGGGATTCCGGCCGCCACTCCGTCTGCATCATGCGGGTATCCTTGCGGCCGGCGCGCGTCTCCTTGTCGGGCTCGGCGCCGGGGGCGTATTTGCCGGTGAGCACGCCGCGCGCCAGCGGGCTATAGGGCACGATTCCGAGGCCATAGAAGTGACAGGCCGGGAAATGCTCGACCTCGGGCATGCGGTTCATGGCGTTGTAATAGGGCTGGCTGACCACCGGGCGATCGATGCCGAGCCGATCGCAGATGTTGCAGATTTCCGCGACCCGCCAGGCGCGATAGTTCGAGACGCCGAAATAGCGCACCTTGCCCTGCCGCAGCAGTTCGGCCATTGCGCGCACGGTTTCCTCCAGCGGCGTCGAATGGTCTTCCTTGTGCAGGTAATAGATGTCGATATGGTCGGTGCCGAGCCGCTTCAGGCTCTCTTCCGCTGCCTGCAGCACCCAGCGGCGCGACAGTCCGCCGCGGTTGGGATCGTCGCCCATGGAATTGGCGAGCTTGGTCGCGACCACCCAGTTGTTGCGGCTGTTGGAAATCGCGCGGCCGACCACCTGCTCCGAATTGCCGCCATTATAGGCGTCCGCGGTATCGATGAAATTGATGCCGGCCTCGCGCGCCTTGGCGACGATCCGCGTCGAGGTCGCCTCGTCGGTCGGTCCGCCGAACATCATGGTTCCCAGGCAGATCGGTGAAATCTTCAGGCCGCTGCGGCCGAGAGAGCGGTATTGCATCGGTTCTTCCCTTCGAGCATGGCCGGAATTGGGCGCCAAAATAGCAGCTGGAAACCGTCATTGCGAGCGCAGCGAAGCAATCCAGAGCCACTCAGAAAGCTGGATTGCTTCGTCGCTTCGCTCCTCGCAATGACGGGCGGGGGAACGCGCCCTCACTCGTTCTTCAATATCTTAAACACGCCGCTGGCCATGGCGATACAGCGTTTGTCGACGGTGATTTCGGTGGTGATGAAGATCAGGCTGCGGGTCGAGCGCACTACGTGCGGTCTTGAAATCAGGGTCTCGCCGATCTTGCCGGCCTCGACGAAATGGGTGTCCATCTGCACCGTCGCCAGCATCGGTTTGCCCGAGACGTATCGCGCGGTCATGCCGCAGGTGCGGTCGGCGAATGTCATCAACACTCCGCCTTGCACGAGGCCGCGGCGGTTATGGTGCTTGTCCTGCGCGACTAGCGCATATTCATGTGCGCCGTCGACCAGGCGTTGCCACAGCGGCCCGATCAGGTGCAGGAAGCCGGTGGTCTCGACGATGGCCCAGCCGTCGGATTTGAGCTTCGCCGAGGCCTTATCCGTCATTTCCTGAATGTCCAGCTTGCTGAAAACGGTTTGAAAACTTCAACGTCGTTTCATCAATCGGCAACGTGGTGTAGTCAAGCGGCATGGCCCTTCGATTTGACGATACCACCCGGCGGAATATCGCAGAGCGCTGCGCGGCGTTTGTCCGATTACCGGACGGTGAGCCGCCGCCGGCGCTGAAG
>JBAUUA010001160.1:0-4081 GCA_049582465.1 Bradyrhizobium sp.
ATCCGGTCGTCTTCGCCACCGGCATCCGCAACTGCGTAGGACTCGCCGTGCATCCGAAGACCGGCGACGCCTACTGCTCGACCAACGAACGTGACGGTCTCGGAGACAATCTGGTTCCGGACTACGTCACGTGGGTGCGCGAAGGTGCGTTCTACGGCTGGCCCTGGTATTATATCGGCGGCAATGAGGATCCGCACCATTCCCGTCAGCGTCCCGATTTGAAGGACAACGTGACCAGTCCCGACGTGCTGCTGCAGCCGCACTCGGCCTCGCTCGGCCTCACCTTCTACGAGGGCAACGTATTCCCCGCCGAATATAGCGACGGGTTTGCGGCCGAGCACGGCTCGTGGAACAGGTCCGCGCGCACCGGCTACAAGATCATTCGCATCCGCCTCAAGGACGGCGTACCGACAGGCGAATATGAAGACTTCGTCACCGGATTCGTGATCAGCGATTCCGAAGTGTGGGGGCGGCCCGTCGGCGTCGCCGTGGCGCACGACGGCGCGCTGCTGATCTCGGAAGACGGCAACGGCACGATCTGGCGCGTGATGCACTGAAGCCAACGGCTCCGTCAATAAATCCCGACATCGATCGGCATCTCGCCGGCAATATTTTTCAAGCGCGCGGCATAGGCGGCCAGCAGCCCGGTTCGCTCGTCCTGCTGCAATCGCACCGGCCCGTAAACGATCTGCGGCGCCAGCACCTCGAAGCCGACGAACTGCAGCATGCCGCGCTGAAATAATCCGGATCCTTGGCGGCGAGGAAATTGTGCCTGCCCGAGACCGGATCGAATGGCATGGCGTGCAGATCGGATGTCCTGACCTCGTGGCCGGCCGCCGACAGCGTCTCGACCGCGGTCCGGAACATGGCGCCATTGAAGCTCTGGTGCTCGGGATGGGCGAGGACGACGAGAATTTTCATGGGCCTGATCCCCGCTATTTCAGCATGCTCGCAAAGGTCTTCGCGAAGGTGTGGACGTCACCCGGCCATCGCGCCGAGACATAATTGCGATCCCGCACCACAAAGGCGGGGGTCTCATCATCAATGGTATCGCGCACCAGACCCGAGGTCTTGCGGCGATGATGCGGATCGTCGCCGGGCACGTCGCGGAAATCTTCGGGGCGCGCCAGCGCGCGGGTCACCTCCTGCTGCACCGACATATAGCCCTTGGGCTGACCTGCCTGCTCCAGATAGGTCCGGTAATAATTCGGATCCCAGAACCGCGTGAAGCGCGCGACCGACCATGCGCTGTTTTCGAACGCCCAGGTCAGCGCGGTGGTCTGATATCCCCAGAGAACCGAGCGGCCGGTCCGCTTCGAGATGCTGCGCGCCGCCAGCAGCACGCCGTGACAGATCGCCGCCACCGGCTTTTCTGCCTCAAAAAAGCTGACAACGATATCCTTCAGGATTTCGCTTTCGAGATAATCGCGCATGCCGCGCGCGCGGTGACCACCGGGCAGCAGCAGCCCGTCATAGGCGGCCGCATCGACCGTCTCCCAGCGCTGCGGCGAGAGGAAGTCGGGATTAGCGGTCATTTCAGCGTACGCCATGCGCGCCTCGCGATTGGCCCGCATCAGAAGTCCGATCAGTGGCAACTGGCGCAACAACGGGATGGCGCCCCAGGGATCGAGGCCCTGCCCGGTCAGCATCATGTCGTCGGCCGCGGCGGGCTTGCCGTACGGGGTGGCAAAATGGACGGCGTGTCCGGCCTCGACCAGCACCCGCCAACACACCGCAGCTTCGCTCGGATCGAAATCCCGCGCCGGCAACAGGACAACAACGCGTGCCATCGATCCCCCTCGCCTCACCCGCAAAACCTCAATCCAAGCGCATTTAATCGGTATTCCGCTTTGGCGCCACCGGCTATACCGGACTCATAAGAAGCATCCGGAGACAATCCATGAACGGGAAACCGCCGTCCAATCTGCCGCTTTCCGGCATCACCGTCGTTTCGCTGGAGCAGGCGATCGCGGCGCCGCTCGCCAGCCGGCATCTCGCCGATTGGGGCGCGCGGGTGATCAAGATCGAGCGGCCCGGCAAGGGCGACTTCTGCCGCGACTATGACTACGTGATGAACGGCATGTCGAGCCAGTTCGCCTGGACCAACCGCTCCAAGGAGAGCCTCGCGCTCGACGTCAAGAGCAGCGAGGGCAAGCGCGTGCTCGACGCGCTGCTGCCGCAGGCGGACGTGTTCCTGCAGAATCTCGCGCCGGGTGCCGCAAAACGGCTCGGCCTCGATGCGGCGGCGCTGGTGGCGCGTTTCCCGCGCCTGATCGCCTGCGACATTTCCGGTTATGGTAGCGGCGGCCCCTATAGCGAGAAGAAGGCCTACGACCTGCTCGTTCAGTGCGAAACGGGTTTCCTCTCGGTCAACGGCACCGAGCAGCAGCCGGCGAAATGCGGCATTGCCGTCGTCGACACCTCGACCGGCATGTACGTCGTCAATGGCGTGCTGATGGCGCTGTTCAACCGCGAGCGCACCGGCAAGGGCATGGCATTCGAGGTCTCGCTGTTCGATTCCATGACGGAATGGATGAGCTATCCCGCCTACTACACCGACGGCGCCGGCAAGCCGCTGCTGCGCACCGGCACACGCCACGCCACCATCGCGCCCTATGGACCGTTCCGCTGTGGCGACGGGCGCATCGTGTTCTTCGGCATCCAGAACGAGCGCGAATGGATCGCGCTCTGCGCGCAGGTGCTGGACGATGCGGCGCTGGCCGGCGATTCCCGTTTTTGCACCAACCCGCAGCGGATGCAGAACCGCGATGCGCTGGAGGCGCTGATCGAACAGCATTTCGCCAAATTCTCGGCCGATCAGGTGCTGCAGCGGCTCGACGCCGCGGCAATCGCCAACGCCAACATGAACACCGTCGAATCCTTCCTCCGGCATCCGCAGCTTCATGCGCGCCACCGCGTGCAACAAGTGGGCTCGCCGAACGGACCGCTGATGAGCTTCCTGCCCGCCATCACCATTGCCGGCGTCGAACCCGTGATGGGCGATATTCCGGCCGTCGGCGAGCATACCGAGGCGATTTTGACCGAACTCGGCCTGTTGGAAAAAACCGCATCATGACATCTGCGCGACTGACCCGAACCTATCTTGCCGCCCCGGCGCATCGCGCCCGCATGGTGGAGAACGCCGCGGCCTCCGCCGCCGACGCGGTGTTTCTCGATCTCGAGGACGCCGTCCCACCGGCCGAAACGGCAGCCGCACTGGAAGCCGCCGCGACGGCGCTCACCACGCACGACTGGGGCAACAAGACCGTGGCCGTCCGGCTGAACGCGATCGACAGCCCGTCGATCCAGGACGAGATCAAGCGGCTCGGCGGCATCCGGCGGCTCGATGCCTTCATCGTTCCGAAGGCGGAGAATGTCGCCGACATCGCCAGGATCAGCGACTGGATCACCGAGGCCACCGGCTCGCGCGACGAGCCTGCCGAGATGGAACTCTTGATCGAGACCGCGCGCGGGCTGGTCAATGTCGAGAGCTTGGCGGCGTGCGACTCGATGGTGACCGGCCTGCATCTCGGCGTCGGCGATTTCGCCGCCTCGATCGGGGCGCGCAGCACCGAGATCGGCGCCTCGCCCTCGGGCTACCGGCATGTCGGCGGCGCGGCCGACGGGCACAGGGAAACCCCGCTCGATCTCTTTGCCTATCCGATGATGCGCCTTTTGGTCGCCGCGCGCGCCTTCGGCCTGCGCGCGATCGACGGCCCCTGCGGCGCGTTCCGCGATTCCGTCGCGACCGAAGCGAGCGCGAGGAAGGCGGCGGCGATGGGGTTCGACGGCAAGCAGGTGATCCATCCTTCACAGATCGAGGCCACGCGCGACGCCTTCATCCCTTCTGATGAGGAACTCGCCAACGCCCAGCGCGTGATCGCGGCGATGGAGGAAGCCGAACGAAACGGCCAGGCCGCCGTCACGGTCGACGGCAAGATGGTGGACTATGCCAATTTGCGGATGATCCGGCGGCTGCTGAGTTTCAAGGGCGAGATGTGAAAGAGGCGGGCGAACCCTGCCCGCCTCTCTCTGCATTATAAAACGCACCTCATCTCAGACGGTCAAGACCGTCGAGCCC
>JBAUUA010001161.1:0-1858 GCA_049582465.1 Bradyrhizobium sp.
GGTCTCGATCCCGTTCGACGAACGTGGCAGCAGGAGCCGGAACAGGCCCGCCTCGTGCAGCCGGTCGAGCAGCGCCGGCGGCAGCCGGCGCGTGCTCTCGATCTCGTTCGAAGCGGCCGCCACCGCGGCGCACACCGCCTCGGCGCGCGCGATGACGGCTTGGTCGCCTGCATGATCGGCGGAAGTCGCGATGGGCGTGTCCAAGGTTACGCCTGTCGAACTACAGCCGTTGACAAATCAACCCCGGCAGCCAGCTCCCTGTCGATCTGTTCGATCGATTTGTCTCGGGTTTCGATCCCCAGGAAATAATACACTGCCCCGGCCATCAGGAACCAGCAGCCCAGATAAACAAACGCTGTCGGAATCTGCGGCAAGGGCACGTCAGGCTTGAGATAATTGCCGGAGCCCACGATCAGAGCGAGACCGACGGGCCCGATGATCTTGCCGATGCCGCCGAAGCCATAGGCAGACCCCATGCCGGTGGTCTTCAGATGCGACGGCCAGATCTCGGCGGCGTAGGGCCCAACGATGGCAAAGCCGCCATCGGCGAAGAAGAAGGCTATCGCCAGCAGCAGCCAGAACGCCGACACGCCCATGATCATCGCGTCGTAATTATAGCCGGCCAAGATGGTCACGATTCCCGCGCCGAAGCCGAGCAGGCCGCCCGCGTTGCGCCGTCCCATCATTTCCGAGAAGAACGAGAACGACAGCCGTCCGACAAAACCGAACACGGAGAGCAGGATCATCATCTTGGCAGCCTCTTTGGCGTTTTCCCCTTGGCGCATGTTCGTTTTTCTGCAGCGTGCGTCGCGCCTACACATCGCCGGTGTCTGGATGCTACGCCGCCGGCGCCGCGAACGGAAGAGCTTGAATCTCAAATCGCTGGCAACGCCAAAGGCGATCCACCGCAGATTGTGCGGAGCGATGGTCCGCGCGGAATTGGTGCGTCCGCCGCTGTCTGCCAATGGGAATGGTGCAAAGCGGCAAGACGGAATCCAATTTGTTTAGAGATTTGCGCTAGGATTGCGGCCTGCGCTGCGCCAGCAAGGCTGAAACCTATGGAAGAACGACGAAAACATCCGCGAACCGAGATCAACGAGCCCGCCTACGTGTCATCGTGCGGTTCCGTCATCAGTTGCGTGGTTCGCAATATTTCGGCCGATGGCGCGGCGATCGATGTGCCGAACCCGGCGTTTGTTCCGCCACGCTTCCGCCTGGTGATGGCGAAGGACTCTTCAGTCCGCGAATGCCGCATTGCCTGGATTCAGAAGAATCGTATCGGCGTCAGTTTCGTTGCAATGCCGCAAGATCTGCGCCATCCCACGACGAATGACGAACTCCTGGATGAACCGGTGATCTGATTCTCCGATCCGGCTTCTCGAACGACATTTCGCGATCAACCGGACGGCTCCAAAAGACGGCATTGCCGCCGCACAAAAATGGAAGCCGCTGGCGGGCTTGAAAAGACCGCAAAACAGCAATGGCGGGCCGCAGGAGCCCGCCACGCCAAGAAGCCCGGAAAGTGCGGAGCGGTTAGACCCAGCCGGCACTCAGGTCCATGCCGGACGCGATCAGGCAGAGCGACAACGCGAGCCCGACGCAGCAAAACAAGGCCACCGACTTGGGTGAATGGTCGTCGGCGCGAACTGCGCCGATGGAACGCATCGAAACGACGGAAATCATGCTCATGGAAACCCTCCCGTTTGTTGGCCCTGAAATACATCGGGCCCGCGAGGTTCTAGTGGCAAAAACTTTATGGCCGATTGAGACGCATCGTTAATCGAATCGCAATATGGACGGGGCCGTCGAGCCATCGGGCCGGGAAATCAGCCCCTTGAAGCGCTGAGCACGCTGGCAA
>JBAUUA010001162.1:0-2376 GCA_049582465.1 Bradyrhizobium sp.
GTAGTCGGCGAGCTTCTTCAGCCGCTTGGTGATCGCGTTGTAATAGGCGTGCACCCAGGCGTGCGCGGCATCGGCGCTGACGAACTGGAAGCCGAGCGCGCCGAATCCATGCTGGCCCGCGCGCTCGATGGTCGGAAGCTGCGAGCACGCCATCCACAGCGGCGGATGCGGCTTCTGCACGGGCTTGGGCACCACGTTGCGCAGGGGAATATCAAAGTACTTGCCGTGATGCTCGCTGCCGCCATCCCGAAACATCGGAAAGATGGCGCGAACGGCCTCCTCGAATACTTCCTTCTTGGTTTCCATGTCGCGGCCGAACGGCGTCAGTTCGGTGATCGAGGCGCTCTCGCCCATGCCGAACTCGACGCGACCATGGCTCAGGAGATCGAGCACCGCGACGCGCTCGGCGACGCGCGCGGGATGGTTGGTGGTGAGCTGGAAAATGCCATGGCCGAGCCGGATATTCTTGGTGCGCTGGGAAGCGGCGGCGAGAAAGGATTCCGGCGACGGCGAATGCGAGTATTCCTCCAGGAAATGATGCTCCACCACCCAGGCATGGTCGTAGCCGAGCCGGTCGGCGGTCTCGAGCTGCGTCAGCGCATCCTGGTAGAGCTTGAGCTCGTCGCCGGCGACCCAGGGGCGCGGCAGCTGCAGCTCGTAAAAGATGCCGAATTTCATGACGTCTCTCCCATCGGCCGGCTTGTTGTATTTTCCGGCAGTTTATGCCGGCGGGGTCCCAAGTCCAGCCTCCGGCAATTCCGCGCCGCGGAAGGCCGGCTTGCACTCACGCCCCGAATGGTTAGTTTTGCCGACGTTGAGTCGTGACGTCAGCGCACGGCCGTCCCCCATCGAGATTTCATGACCACTTTCACGCCGCATCAGGATTCCGCGCTGAAGGCCGTTGCCGACTGGCTCAAGGCCAAACCCGGCAAGAACGGCACGCCGCCGGTGTTTCGGTTGTTCGGCTATGCCGGCACCGGCAAGACCACGCTGGCGCGCCACATCGCCGACGGCGTCGACGGCGAGGTGAAATTCGCGGCCTTCACGGGCAAGGCCGCGCTCGTCATGCGCAACAAGGGCTGCGACAACGCCTCCACCATCCATTCGCTGATCTACCGCGCCCGCGAATCCGGCGTCGAGCAGCCGAGTTTCGAACTCTGGGACGACGCACCCGCCTCCAAGGCAAAACTGATCGTGATCGACGAATGTTCGATGGTGGACGCCGAACTCGGCCGCGATCTGATGTCGTTCGACTGTCCGCTCCTGGTACTCGGCGACCCCGCGCAGCTGCCGCCGATCCAGGGCGGCGGCTTCTTCACCGATTGCGAACCCGACGCGATGCTGACCGAAGTACATCGCCAGGCCCAGGACGATCCGATCGTGCGGATGTCGATGGACGTGCGCGAGGGCCGCGAGCTCGACATCGGCCGCTATGGCGAGAGCGAAGTGGTGTCGCGCGGCGAACTCGATCCGGAGCGGGTGATGAGCGCCGACCAGGTGCTGGTCGGGCGCAACAACACGCGGCGCGCCTACAACATGCGGGTGCGGCAGAAGCAGAACATCGAGGATCCCTTGCCGGTGGCCGGCGACAAGCTGGTCTGCCTGCGCAACAACCGCAAGAAGGGCCTGTTCAATGGCGGGCTGTGGCGGGTGAAGTCGCGCGCGCAGTCGAAATCCAAGATCATCACCATGCGGCTGATGCCGGACGAGGATTTCGGCCACAAGGTGACGAAAGTCTCGGTGCGCGGCGACTGCTTCGGCGGCGCCATCGAGACCATCCCGTGGGAACAGCGAAAGCCCTATGACGAGTTCGACTACGGCTACGTGCTCACCGTGCACAAGTCGCAGGGCTCGCAATGGGACGACGTGGTATTGTTCGACGAGAGTTTTGCGTTCCAGGACAGCCGCGCGAGATGGCTCTACACCGGCATCACGCGCGCGGCGAAACGGCTGAGCGTGGTGGTGTGAGGCCGACACGTCGGAGGCAATGAGATGACAAAACGCTTTGAGGTCGGCGACCACGTCAGCTGGAATTCCGAAGCGGGTCGCGTCAGCGGCAGGATCATCAAGGTGCATACGGCCGACGTCGGCTACAAGGGATACACCCATCACGCCAGTCCGGATGAGCCGCAATACGAAATCAAGAGCGACAAGACCGACCATATCGCCATGCACAAGGGATCGGCGCTCACGAGGCTCACGAGGAAATGACAAATCATGTGCGACACCATTTACGGTATGCCACCGCGATCTCGCAGCACGATGTGCCCGAGGTGATGCGGTCGTCCTGCCCTCGTCAATCACGAGGGCGCAGGGAATGCCGGGCGCCCGATGCGCCCGATAGCCGCGTGTGCAATGATAGTGAGATGCGCACAC
>JBAUUA010001163.1:0-1823 GCA_049582465.1 Bradyrhizobium sp.
ATCTTCGCTTTCACAAACCGAGGCTGGTCGGCGAATATGTCGTTCAGCTACCGCATTATCAGGACCAGACCAAGACGACGCCGACCCTGTTGACCGCCGCGCAGAGCGAAATGCTGGCGCTCAACGATCATCAGTTCCTGGTGCTCGCCCGCGACAGTTCCGTCGGAGAGACGTTCCCGAGCACGCCGGGCTCGGTCTATCGCAGCATCGATCTGCTCGATATTTCCGGCGCAACCAACATTGCCGGGACCGCCTATGACAAGGCCGCAACGCCGGTCGCCCCGCTCGGTGTCCTCAACAGCGCCATCAAGCCTGCCACCTATCAGAAGTTCCTCGATATCAACGATAACGCCCAGTTGAACCGTTTCGGTCTGCACAACGGCGCTCCCAACGACAGCAACGACCTCTATGAGAAATGGGAGAGCATGGCCGTGGTTCCTATCGGCGACCGGCAGGCGCCGAACGACTACTTCCTGTTCGTGGGCAGCGACAATGACTTCATCACGCAACAGGGCGTCATGGCGGGCCAATCCTACGCGGATGCGTCGGGGGCCAATGTCGATACCCTCGTTCTCGTCTATCGCGTCACGCTGCCGACCTATATCGAACCGCATGTCGAGCATCGGTTTGAGTCGGCCGAGCGCGGCCGTCACGACGACTTCGATCACCGATAGGCTTCTCGCTCACGCCATCGCTCCGGCCGCGGGTCCTCTCTCGATCGAGGGGTCCGCGGCCTCGCGCTGTGCGAGCCGCCGAAATCGCGGGGACGCCGCATGTTCCCGTATTGTCTTTGCCGGACAACGCCGCCAATATCGCCCCAAGCACAAGAAAATCTTGCGGGAGCGACATGTCCGACATCAAGGAACCGGCAAACCTCGCCGACATGGTACGCGCGCGGGCGAAGAGCCGCGGCAATGCCATTGTGTATGAATTCGAGGGACGCCAGACCAGTTTTGCCGAATTCGATATCCTGACCAACCGTGTCGCCAACGCGCTGAAGGCGCTGGGCATCAAACCGCGCGAGCGCATCGCCTATCTCGGCAAGAACAGCGACGTCTATTTCGAGCTGTTGATGGGCGCGATGAAAGCCAATGTGGTGATGGCGCCGGTGAACTGGCGGCTGGCGGGACCCGAGATCGCCTTCATCGTCGAGGACTGCAGGGCGCCCGTGCTGTTCGTCGGGCCCGAATTCACCGGGCTGATCGACAGGATCAAGCCGCAGCTTCCGAGCGTGCGCACCTTCATCGCCACCGAAGGCGCCGCGCCGGGCTTTTTGAACTACACGGCGTGGCGCGACGCCCAGAGCGGCGACGACCCGAAGGTCGAC
This sequence comes from Bradyrhizobium sp., assembly GCA_049582465.1. Taxonomy (GTDB): domain Bacteria; phylum Pseudomonadota; class Alphaproteobacteria; order Rhizobiales; family Xanthobacteraceae; genus Bradyrhizobium. The sequence continues at coordinate 1,328 of JBAUUA010001163.1, forward strand.
ATCGATCGCAAGGATATCGCGATCCAGCTTTACACCTCCGGCACCACCGGCAAGCCCAAGGGCGCGATGCTGTCGCATGCCAATTTCCTCAACCTGGTGGAGACCGGCAAGGACGAAAAGCCCGACTGGAACAAATGGACCGAGGACGACGTCTCACTAGTGGCGATGCCGATCTTCCATATCGGCGGCTCGGGCTGGGGCGTGATGGGCCTCTATCACGGCGCCAAGGGCGTGATCGCCCGCGAGTTCGATCCGACAAAGGTGCTGGATTTCTTCGAGCAGTCCGGCATTACCAAATTGTTCATGGTGCCGGCCGCGATGCAGTTCGTGGTGCGCCAGCCTCGCGCGCGGCAAGTGGATTTCTCGCGGCTGAAATACATGCTCTATGGCGCTTCGCCGATTCCCGCAGCCCTGCTGAAGGAATGCATCGAGGTGTTCGGCTGCGGCTTCGTGCAGATGTACGGCATGACCGAGACCACCGGCACCATCGTGGCAC
>JBAUUA010001164.1:0-2869 GCA_049582465.1 Bradyrhizobium sp.
CGACGACCACCCCATCAACATCAACGGGTCGAAAGGGCCGTAGCGTTTCGTCAGGACGTTGGACACCGCGAACGCGAAGGCTGCCCCGGCGACAAGCAGAAGCGGAAGCGCGTTTGCCGACAGGCCAGGCCCCGCTGCCAACACGATCACGCCGACGAATGCAAGCACCACTCCGGCGGACGTCGTCAAAGACGGCCTCTCCGCGAGCAGCGGCCATGCCAACAGGACGGTGAAGGGCGTGGCGAGTTGATATGTGACGGCCGACATGCTTCCCGAGCCGAGCCCAAGGCCAACATAGAAGAGCCCGAAGTTCAGCCCACCAAAGAAAACCGAAATGGCTACGATAGGGCCGAAACGTTGACGCGTGGGTCTTTTGACGAACGGAATCAGCAGCAGCGCGATGGCCAGGAAGCGCACGGCGAGGAAGAAGAGAGGCGGAAACTCCGTTACGCCCACTTTGATGGCCACGAACTGATAACCCCAGAGCAAGGGAACGGCCACCGCGCAGACGATCTGGATGGCGGACATCGCATCCTTCCTTTCAAGACCATTCAGTCTAGATATAGGCGCGCGAACAGCGGAGGAGTCCATGGTTGTCTACCTGATGAAGCGGTCGAGAAGAGCGTCAACGGTGGCTTGCGACGTAATCCGTGTCGGCGCCGTCTTACCGACCACTCGCAGCCCCTCGACGAAACAGACGAGAATTCGGGCGGCACTTGAAGGCTCAACGCCATCGGCCAGCTTGCCCGCCGTCTTCGCACGGGAAAGTGCATCAGCCACCCTGGCCTCCATGGCCTTGAAAAAGCTCCCTATGCGGCGATCAACTTCAGCATCGCGCCCAGCCAGTTCCATGGCTGTGGCCACCAGCAGGCATCCGCGCCGACCATTGACACCGCTCGTGCGGTCAACGTAGCCGGCAAGGTAGGCCCGCAGGCCGTCAATCGGCTCTCTGCGGGGATCGAACTCGATATCCATGCGGGTCAGTGCATCGGCAATGTAGCGATCGAGCGCACGCAAGAAGAGCGAGTGCTTGTCACCGAAAGCGGCGTAAAGGCTGCCACGCGAGAGTTTCGTCGCACGAAGAAGGTCCGGTAGCGCCGTGGCGTGATAGCCGCGCGACCAGAACACACCCATCGCACGTTCGACAGCGGCTTCCGTGTCGAAACTTCGGGGACGGCCACGGGGCAACTGCACTGGAGTTTGGTGGCGCATCGCTTATATATAGACCAAATGGTCTTTAATTCCAAGTGGCCACTTGGGTCATTGGCGTCGAATGCCGGTATGTCGGTCGATGTCCGGTTTGCCGGCATCTCCGGGCTTCTCAGCAATCCGGATCAACCGAAGCCAGCAATTCCGGCCCATCGCGCCAGGTTCGGCCGCATCAATTGCGTTCCTGCTCCACCGCCTGCCAGCCGATGTCGCGGCGGCAAAAGCCCTCCGGCCACTTGATGCGATCGACCGCCGCATAGGCGCGCTGCTGCGCTTCCGCCACCGTCTTGCCGGTCGCGCAGACGTTCAGGACGCGGCCGCCATTGGCGAGAATGTGTCCGTCCTTCGCGACCGTGCCGGCGTGGAAAATCTCGACGCCCTCGACTTTTCCGGCGTCATCGAGACCCTCGATCCGCGTGCCCTTCTGGTAGTCGCCGGGATAGCCGTTCGCCGCCATCACTACCGTCAGCGCGGGTTCGGGGAACCAGCGCAGGTCGAAATTCCTGAGCTGGCCGTCGCAGGAGGCCAGCATCGCCGGCACGAGGTCCGACATCATCCGCAGCATCAGGACCTGGCATTCCGGATCGCCGAAGCGGACATTGTATTCGAACAGCTTCGGACCCCCGGCCGTCAGCATCACGCCGGCATAGAGCACGCCGCGAAACGGCGTGCCACGCGCCTTCATGCCGGCAACTGTCGGCAGGATGATCCGCGACATGATCTGGTCGTGAACTTCCACTGTGACGAACGGCGTCGGCGAATAGGCGCCCATGCCGCCGGTGTTCGGCCCCTGGTCGTGGTCGAACACGCGCTTGTGGTCCTGCGCGGAAGCCAGCGCGATCGCGGTGTCGCCGTCGGACAGCGCGAAGAAGCTGATCTCGCGCCCGGACAAGAATTCCTCGATCACAACTTCGGCGCCGGCCGCGCCGAACGCGCCATCGAACATCATGGCGATGGCGGCTTCCGCCTCGGCCAGCGTCATCGCCACCACCACGCCCTTGCCGGCCGCGAGCCCGTCGGCCTTGACCACGATCGGCGCGCCCTGTTGGCGGACATAGGCCAGCGCATCGGCAGCACTCGTGAAACGACCATAGGCGCCGGTTGGAATGCCGAACTCGGTGCAGAGCGCTTTTGTGAATCCCTTGGAGCCTTCGAGCTGGGAGGCCTGCTTGCCCGGGCCGAACGCCTTGATGCCGGCCTTTGCTAGGTCGTCGACGATCCCGGCGGCGAGGGGCGTTTCCGGGCCGACCACGACGAACTCTACCCGCTCGCGTTTGCAGAAATCGATCACTGCTTCATGATCGGCGATGTCGAGGGCCACGCATTCGGCTTCGCGCGCGATGCCGGCATTGCCCGGCGCGCACCAGAGTTTCGTCACCAAAGGCGACGCCGCGATCTTCCACGCCAGAGCGTGTTCGCGGCCGCCGGAACCGAGCAGGAGAATATGCATGAGATGCAGCCAGATGTGCGGTTTTGCAGGGTGTCGGTCGCACGAGTCCGCCCCCGGCTGCAAGGGGGTGTCTAACCAACCGGCGTCATTCCGGACGGCGCGCAAAGCGCGCCGTCCAGAATCCCGGGGGTGTCCGGCGCAGATGTCCTTCAGCTCGGGATTCCGGGCTCGATGCTTCGCATCGCCCCGGAATGACGGCGGGTGATCAGG
>JBAUUA010001165.1:0-3013 GCA_049582465.1 Bradyrhizobium sp.
CGTTGAAGGTGCTCGGCTTGACGAACGACACCGCCGGCAGGTCACCCTTGGCGATGGCGTCACAGAGATCGAGCGTGTCCTTCATGTGCGTAGCGCGCGCCGAAGCGTTGGTCATGACCGAAGCGGAATAGAGGAACGGATTGCAGATGTTGCAATGGAGATAGGCGATCGGGTCCAGCGAGCCGAAGTTGGCGCCCTCGCCGGGAGCGGTCTTGAAGTCGTTCCATCGCTCGCCGAAAAACGCCCACGACACGTTGGCCTGGCTGAGCTGATCGCCGATGTGCCGCTGCTTGATGACCGGCGGCAGGGTGAACGGGCCGTTGTTGATCGGATCGGTGGCGCCGCTGCCGATGTAGGTGGGGACGTAGTTGTTGAGCAGATAATAGGCGTGCGGCGCGCAGTTCGGCGGCACGTGGATGGCGGTCAGATAATTGACGATCGAGGCGACGCCCGGCTGGCTATAGTCGGAGCAGTTGGTGTAGCTGCCGCCGCCATATCCGTCATTGCTGTACCAGTTGTTGGTGCCCGGCGCCGGATTGGGGTTCTCCACCTCGTTGACGTAGACGGGCGGGTTCGAGCCGGGAACCAGGACATGGTTGGGGGTCGCGGGATCGCCGTTGCTGTCGGCATAATAGAGCGCGTCGGCATAACCGAACATCATCATGTTGGCGAAGGTTCCGCCCATCACCGGCTGATGATAGTTGTCGTTGAGCGTGTATTCGCGGGCCAGCTGCGTCAGATAGGGCGCGTCGCCCTTGGCGACGTTGTAGAAGCCCATCGCGATATCGCCTTCCTTCAACAGCGGGGTGGGCGCCGGGTTTGGCGGCGGATTGCCATTGCTGCCGGAGGAGACCGTCTGCTCGACCCAGGGGAAGAGATCGGCCTGGCATCCGCTCGGATTCTGCCGCGAGACCTTCGCGGCGTCGCAGTCGAGCTGCTGCCACATCTGGTAGAAGCGATGCACGGGGCTACCGCCGTAAGTGGCATAAAGGCTGGAGGTGATCTCGCCCGGCTGCGGCTGCACCAGCGGATAGGGGCCGTTCGGCAGGTTGGTGGAATTCAGGATGCGGGTGTCAGGCGAATTCCCGGGGATGCCCGTCGCGCCGGTCGTCAGCAGCGGCAGGTCCTGCGGGCGCAGGCCGTAGTCGCCGCGACCGGCCTCCGACAGCGTGGTCAGGCAGCCTGGACCGTTAAGCGCGGCCGCTTCGACGGTCGCGTAGCAGTTCTGGGGCGCGTAGGACGTTCCGGGCGTCTGCAGGCGGTTGGTCGAATTATTGTAAGGCGTCTTGCCACCGGGGTTGATCGAGTAAAGATTGTTGTCCAGTGCCGAGAACTGCGTCGCCCTGGCGTAGTTCGGGCCGGGCGATCCGTCCTTGTTGACGATTCCCTTGGACAGCAGGTTGTCGACATGCTCGCCGGGGCGCGGCTGGTAGGTCGCGAACACGTGGTCGAAAGTCCGGTTTTCGCCGATGATGACGATGACATGCTTGATGGGGCTGGTGGTTCTGCGGTCGTTGTTGTGGGGTCCGCCCATCGGGCCGTTGTCGAACGCGTAGCTGTTGGATCCCATCAGTGACAAGATCGCCGCGGTGACGACCGTGCGATCGCGTAGACGTTTCGTCTGTTGTTTGAGCATAACAGCCCCCTGTTCAAAAATTTCGAAATGCATGAAGTCGTTCGGCGAGCAGCGAACGAAACCGAAGCTAAGTGTCCGACGTGTCAGGTGTGCTTCGCGAGCATGTCAGTTCGGTTACAGGATGATGAAAGCCGGCTCGGAGCCGAGACGATCCAGCCCGCGCGCGCGCTGAATCCGGCAGTCTTGCGCTGCAACACGCGGAAGATTTGCGCGCACAATTCGATCCGATTGACGGGATAGAGCGATCTTAGTTCAAATTCGCCTGTCTCAATAACCGTCACCGGCAAGGTTAAAACGCGAGTCCGATTGCGGGTTTTGTCGGCGGATGGTTGTGATGGAGCATGTCCAGTACGTTTCACACCGCCGACAAGCGTACCCACCGCAAGGTCATGCTGGCGGGACTGCTGTTTTGCGGGGCGTTCGTGGCGATCAGCTTTCTTGCCCGGGAACAGCCGGACAATACCTATGTCCCCCTCAAGGCCGACCGGCTGGTCCGCACGGCCGGCGCGCCGTTTGCCGCCAAATGACCCATTGGCGCAGGGCACGAAGGGAACCTGCCGCCAATGTCGGAGTTAATGTTTTTGAACCTTTGGCCGCGGGCGGAGACTTAAGGCACAGGGACAATCTGCAGGAGGCCGTCATGACCCACTGGCATGATACGATGGTGGAAAGGCCTGCAACGGACGACGGGGTTTACGCGACCGGCTGGACGATCTCCGGCCTGGCGGTACTCGGGGCCATCGTTGCGATCTGGCTCCTCGGGATTTAGCCCAACCGCGATTGGCCTGACGCCGGACGATGTTGCGCGGCCGGCCTTGGCCCATGAGGGCGGTCCAGCCGGACGGCTCCCGTCGGGCCCCACGCCGCGGGCGTAACGCAAAAGACCTCGACTATCTCTGCGGGACGCGCCGGTCGCCGGTGGCGAATAGTCCAAGCCGGCGTCCGATCAGCAGCCCCAGCACCACCAGCAGGCACCAGACCGGGAAGAAGAACACGGTCAGGATTCCCGCGTCCTCCGGTTCGGTCTGCAGCAGCCATTTGACGACGCCGACGGGCGTGAACAGGCCGATCGCGCCGCCGCTCAGGCTGGCGAAGAGAACGATCAGCTTCCGGGAATTCATCGCTGGCTATCCGGCAATCGCGTCGCGCAAGCTTATGGGCTGTAAATCAAAGACCGCAGATCGATAATGGTGGACGCACAAGGGATCGAACCTTGGACCTCTCCCGTGTGAAGGGAACGCTCTCCCGCTGAGCTATGCGTCCGGGATTTTCGTGCACGATCAAGGGCGGCAAACCGGGGTCCGATCGGGCGATACGCATCGTTCGTAGCGGCGATTTACGAAGTGCGGGGCCGGGGTGTCAAGCTAAGTATGGGGT
>JBAUUA010001166.1:0-1505 GCA_049582465.1 Bradyrhizobium sp.
ATCGGAATCGAGAAAGAACACTACCGGGTTACGTTTGCCGCGCAAAATACTTCCGCTATCCTGTCGGAAACTTCGCCGCCCATTCGTCCTTCGATCAAACAGGAGCCCGTCCGCGCATGCTCTACGCTATCCTCTGCTACCACGACGAGGATCTCGTCGGTTCCTGGACCAAGGAGCAGGACACAGCAGTGCTGAAGAAGCTCGCCGTGGTCCAGGACAAATTGGCAAAACAGGGCCGGCTCGGGCCGGTGGCGCGGTTGTTGCCGACGACGTCGGCGACCACGCTGCGCAAGGACGATCCACCGGTCGTGCTCGACGGTCCCTATGCCGAGACCAAGGAACAGCTGCTCGGGTTCTACCTCGTCGACTGCAACAATCTCGACGAGGCGGTCGATGTCGCGCGCGATCTCGGCGCCGCCAATCCCGGCGGCGCCTACGAGATCCGTCCCGTCGGGCTGTTCCAGCCCGGAGAGGTGAAGAAATGACCGACACCGCCTGGATCGATGGCGCGCTGACCTCGGCGCGTCCCCAGGCGGTCGGGGCGCTGCTGCGCTATTTCCGCAATCTCGACACCGCCGAGGAAGCCTTCCAGAACGCCTGTCTGAGGGCCTTGAAGAGCTGGCCGCAGAACGGCCCGCCGCGCGATCCTGCGGCCTGGCTCATCATGGTTGGGCGCAATGTGGCGATCGACGAGGTGCGCCGCAGCCGCAAACAGGAGCCGCTGCCCGAGGACGAGGCGATCTCCGATCTCGACGACGCCGAGGAGCAGCTGGCCGAACGGCTCGACGGCTCGCACTACCGCGACGACATCCTGCGGCTGTTGTTCATCTGCTGCCATCCCGAGTTGCCGGCGACGCAGCAGATCGCGCTTGCGCTGCGCATCGTCTCCGGGTTGAGCGTGAAGCAGATCGCGCACGCGTTCCTCGTCAGCGAGGCGGCGATGGAGCAGCGCATCACCCGCGCGAAAGCCCGCGTCGCGGATGCCGATGTCCCGTTCGAAACCCCTGGCCCGGTGGAGCGTGCCGAGCGGCTCTCGGCGGTTGCCGCGATGATCTATCTGATTTTCAACGAAGGCTATTCGGCCGGCGGCGACACGGCCGAAATCCGCGGGCCGCTGTGCGAGGAAGCCATCCGGCTGGCGCGGCTGTTGCTGCGGCTGTTCCAGGGCGAACCCGAGATCATGGGGCTGACGGCGCTGCTCTTGTTGCAGCACGCCCGCTCGGCGGCGCGCTTCGATGCCGAGGGCGCGCTGGTGCTGCTCGACGATCAGGATCGCAGCCTGTGGAATCAACAGACGATCGCCGAAGGCCTGGCGCTGATCGACAAGGCGATGCGTCACCGCCGCAGCGGGCCCTATCAGGTCCAGGCGGCGATCGCAGCGCTGCATGCCCGCGCCGCCACACCCGAAGAGACCGATTGGACCCAGATCGATCTGCTCTACGGCGCGCTCGAGATCATGCAGCCGTCGCCGGTGGTGACGCTCAATCGGGCGGTCGCGGTGTCCA
>JBAUUA010001167.1:0-2043 GCA_049582465.1 Bradyrhizobium sp.
GGTTAATCCCGATACCGTCATGGCCCAGATTCAAGGCGGATTGGTCTTCAGCCTCACCGCCGCGCTCTATGGCGAGATCACCATCGACAAGGGACGGGTTCAGCAGTCCAATTTCCATGACTACCGCATGCTGCGCATGGATCAGGTCCCCAACATCGAGGTTCACGTCATCAAGAGCGGCGAGGCGCCCGGCGGTATCGGCGAAGCGGGCTCGACGGCGGGACCACCGGCGCTGCGCAATGCGATATATGCCGCGACCGGCGTCGCCTTGCGGCGGCTCCCGATCGACCGCTCCCTGATCGCAACGGTGAAGAAATCATGAGCCGGGCCGCGCGTCGCATCTTCCTCAGCGTCATCGCGATCGTGGTGGTCGCACTCGTGGTCGGGATCTGGTTCGTCCGCGGTCCCGGCCCGATGGCTTTTGCCGAGGGCCCGAAAGTCGCGCTGGCAGACTACAAGGATGGAAATCCCACCGGAGCGTCGGCGGCACTCGCCAAGGCGAGCCTGGTGGAGCGCGGCGCGTATCTGGCGAATGCGGCCGACTGCATGGTTTGCCACACCGCGCCGGGCGGCAAGGAGTATGCCGGCGGCCTCGGCTTCAACCTGCCGTTCGGAACGCTGTACTCGACCAACATCACGCCCGACAAGGAAACCGGCATCGGCAATTACAGCGATCAGGATTTCCTCAACGCGGTGCATCGCGGCGTGCGGCGCGACGGCGCGCGGCTCTATCCGGCGATGCCGTACACCTCCTACACCTACATCACCGATGACGATGCGCTGGCGATCAAGGCCTATCTGTTCAGCCTGCCGCCGGTGCGAGCAATGGCGCCCGCCAATGCGCTGGCGTTCCCGTTCAACCAGCGCTGGGCGATGGCGTTCTGGTCGGCGCTGTTCAACCCGGATACCCGTTTCGAGCCCGACACGTCGAAGACGCCGGAATGGAACCGCGGCGCCTATCTCGCCGAGGCGCTGGCCCATTGCGGCGAATGCCATACGCCGCGCAGCCTGGCGCTTGGGCTCGACAATCGAAAGAAATTTGCCGGCGCGCTGACGGCAGGCTGGCGCGCCTACAACATCACCTCGGACAAGACCACGGGCATCGGCGGCTGGCGCGACGAGGATCTGATCGCCTATCTCGCGACCGGACACGCCACCGGTCACGGCTCCGCCTCGGGGCCGATGGGCGAGGCCGTCGATCACAGCTTCAGCCAGTTCGCGCCGGAGGACATCCGCGCCATGGTGGCCTATCTGCGCAGCGTGCCCGCGATCGCGTCTGCCGATCTGCCGGCGACATTGGCGCCGCCGGCGCCGGCGTCGCCGAGGGAAGGACGCGGCGCGCTGGACCCGCGCGGCAAGATGGTGTTCGAAGGCGCCTGCGTCAGCTGCCATGGCTGGACCGGCGAGAGTTCGATTTCGCCCTTCGCCACCCTCACCGGCGCGTGGGCGGTCAACGATCCCGCCGCAACCAACGTCGCCCAGATCGTGATCTCGGGAACCAGCCGGCACACCGAGGGCGCACTGTCGATGCCTGCGTTCGGTAACGCCTATTCCGATGTCGAGATCGCCGCCGTCGCCAATTACGTCACCGCGCGCTTCGGAGACAGGGAATCGCGGCTCACCGCGCAGGATGTGGCGGAGCTGCGCAAGCAGACGGCGCAGTAGACGTTGCGGCCGTTGCGCAATCCGCGTCGCCGTCAGTAACTTCATCGGGGCTTTGACCGTCATTGCGAGGAGCCAACGGGTCGGCGCGTAGCGCCGCCCGATGACAGGCTCCGCGACGAAGCAATCGATGGAGCGGCAAGAAAGAAAGCTGGATTGCTTGGCTGCGCTTGCAATGACGCCGAAAGACACGGGTTCGCAATCTCGCGGCGCGAAAGCGCCCGGGTTTTGCAAGAACCTTGCCCCTTCTGAAACAGAGCAACTGTGGTGGAAGTAGACCGGAGATCGACCGGGCTCAAGGCTGGCGCGCGCGCCCCCGCCTTCGGCGGCTGACGGCCTTGACCCCGTCCGCTCACCGGTCTGTTGGCTTTGCAAGCGCTC
>JBAUUA010001168.1:0-4017 GCA_049582465.1 Bradyrhizobium sp.
GAAAGCGGCCGGCTTCAAGATCATCATCGCCGGCGCCGGGGGTGCTGCGCATCTGCCGGGTATGACGGCGTCGTTGACCGAACTGCCGGTATTCGGCGTTCCCATCGAGTCCAAGGCGCTGTCCGGCCTCGATTCGCTCTATTCCATCGTCCAGATGCCGGCTGGCGTCCCGGTCGGAACGCTGGCGATCGGCAAGGCCGGCGCCATCAATGCCGCGCTGCTGGCGGCCAGCGTGCTCGCTCTGAACGATCCGGCGCTCGCGGTTCGGCTTGCCGCCTGGCGCAAGGCGCAGACCGACGCGGTTGGCAAGCGCCCGGAGGATCCGGCGTGACTTCTCCACGGCAGGTGAAGCTGAAGCCCGGCGACACCATCGGAATTCTCGGCGGCGGACAATTGGGCCGGATGCTGGCCATGGCGGCGGCACGGCTCGGCCTGCGCTGCCAGGTGTTTTCGCCGGACCCGGATTCGCCGGCGTTCGACGTCGTGCTGAATGCCACCTGCGCCGAGTATGCCGATGTCGAGGCGCTGGAATTGTTCGCAGCCGACGTCGATGTCATCACCTATGAATTCGAGAACGTGCCGGCCGCCGCCGCGATGATCCTCGGCGCGCGCCGCCCAGTGCTGCCCGAGCAGAAAATCCTGGAAACCACTCAGGACCGCCTCGCCGAGAAAGACTTCGTCAAGCGGCTGGGCATCGGCACCGCCGACTACGCCGACGTGTCATCGGCCGCGGGCCTGCGCGCCGCGATCGCGCGCATCGGGCTGCCGGCCGTGCTCAAGACCCGCCGCTTCGGCTATGACGGCAAGGGTCAGGCGATCATCCGCGCGGGCGACGACCCGGACCGGATTTGGGACGATCTCGGCACGAGATCGGCCATCCTGGAGGCCTTCGTTCCCTTCCAGTGCGAGATCTCCGTGATCGCCGCGCGCTCGGCGGACGGCCATGTCGAATGCTTCGACGTCACCGAAAACGAGCATCGCGATCACATCCTGAAGATCTCGCGGGCGCCGGCCAATATTTCGAATGCGCTGGCGGACGAGGCACGTGCCGTCGCGGAGAAGATCGCGAGCGCCCTGAACTATGTCGGCGTGCTGGCGGTCGAGATGTTCGTGGTGCAGGCCGACGGCGGGGCGAAGGTGCTGGTGAACGAGATCGCGCCGCGGGTCCACAATTCCGGACACTGGACGCTCGACGGCGCGTCGATCTCGCAGTTCGAGCAGCACATCCGCGCCATTGCCGGCTGGCCACTGGGCAAGCCGCTCCGCCACGGCCCGGTCACCATGACCAATCTGATCGGCGACGATATCAACGATTACGAACGATGGCTGACCATCCCCGGCGCCACCGTCCACCTCTACGGCAAGGGGGCGCCGCGGCCCGGCCGCAAGATGGGGCACGTGACGCAGGTATCGCCCCGCGAAAAATAGCCGCCTTCCGCCTCATGCCGGGGTGCTGCCCTCGACGATGCCGCCGGGCTCTTCGCTGAGCCAGCGATAGATCACACCACCCAGCACCCCGCCGATCAACGGCGCCAGCCAGAACAGCCAGAGTTGCGCCAGCGCCCAGCCGCCGACGAACAGCGCCGGTCCGGTGCTGCGCGCCGGATTGACGGATGTGTTGGTCACGGGAATGCTGACCAGATGGATCATGACCAGCGTCAGTCCGATCGCCAGCGGCGCGAAACCTGCCGGCGCCCTGCCATGGGTGGCGCCCATGATGATGAACAGAAACATCATCGTCATCACGACTTCCATGATGAAGCACGCGACCAGGCTGTATTGGCCCGGCGAATGCGCACCATAGCCGTTCGAGGCGAACCCCTTGCTGAGGTCAAAGCCGGCAGCGCCGCTCGCAATCACATACAGCAGCGCGGCGGCGGCAACGGCGCCGATCACCTGCGCGATCACATAGGGCGCGATCTGTCCGGCCGGGAAACGGCCGCCGGCGGCAAGGCCCACGGTCACTGCCGGATTGAGGTGGCACCCGGACACATGGCCAATGGCATAGGCCATGGTCACGACGCTCAGCCCGAAGGTGAAGGATACTCCGAGCAGTCCAACGCCGACCTGTGGGAACGCCGCCGCGATCACCGCACTGCCACAGCCAGCAAAAGTCAGCCAAAACGTCCCGATCGCCTCGGCGGCATATTTCTTCGCATTCATGGCCTTCTCCTCCCGTTTTTGGGGCGAAAAATCTAGGCAAGGCGCGCTAAGCGGCGCTGAAGGCTGGGAACCAGTTTTTAGGCGAGTTGTCTCAAGCGATTCGGGCCATTTTCGGCATAAATCCGCTCCGCGCCGGTGGACATTGGCAGCTTTGTCTGATACATCCGCGCGCTCAAGGTTAAGGGCCAGGCCTTTTTGCCGGCCCTTTGCTTTACCAGAATTCCAATCCGACCCATTGAAAGAGGATGCCGCGTGCAGGTTCTCGTTCGCGATAACAATGTCGATCAAGCCCTCAAGGCGCTGAAGAAGAAGATGCAGCGCGAGGGTATTTTCCGCGAGATGAAGCTCCGCGGTCACTACGAAAAGCCCTCCGAGAAGAAGGCCCGCGAAAAGGCCGAAGCCGTGCGTCGCGCGCGCAAGCTCGCCCGCAAGAAGCTGCAGCGCGAAGGGCTGCTGCCGATGAAGCCGAAGCCGGTGTTTGGCGCCGGTCCGGGCGCTGAGCGCGGTGGCGCCGGCGGTCGTGGCGGTCCCGGTGCGGGTCCGCGCGGGCCGCGCTGATCGGGATTTTTTGCAGATCAAGTCTTGATGACGCGGGCCTCGAGGCCCGCGTTGTCGTTTTCGGAGCCTCGATTTCGATTGAATCAGAACCGAGCTCTATCTCGCTTGCTCGACGCGTCATCTTCACGCGAACCGGTATCCACTTCGCTCGAAAACGCGATGGATCCGTATTTTTGCCCGATGCATTTTCAGGCGCGTCGGGCTAACAATACGACGCAAGTCGCGCGAGTATTCCGCATCTCATGGCCATCCCGGTCCCGTCCTCTGTTTCCGGACCTTCGCGCGCTGGCCGGCGCGCGGCCGTGCCGGTTCTGTTGGCCGCGATTGCGCTCGGCGGCTGCTCGTTCGATCTGGGATCGTTTTCATCAGGGTCGGACAAGGAAGAGGCGGCAAGGCCCGCTCCGGCGGGAGCCGCGGTGGCCCAGGCGCAGGTCTACGCCACGCACGCTCAGGTGCTGGCAAAATCCGGAAAATCCGAAGAGGCGCTCGCGGAGTTCAATCAGGCCATCGAGCTCGATCCGAACAACGCACAGGCGCTGTACGGCCGCGGGCTGCTCTATCAGGGCGAAAAACAGGACGCGCGGGCGATCGACGATTTCACCGCGGCCAACGGCCTGAAGCCGCAACAGGCAGAGCCCCTGCTGGGCCGCGCGGTGAGCTACCTCGCACTGGACAAGTTCAAGGAAGCCGCCGCCGATCTCGACGAGGCGGTGCAGGCCGACCCGCAGAACGCGCAGATCTGGACCACGCGAGGCAAGGCCTATGAACGTCTCGGCGACAAGGCGAAAGCCGCCGAATCATACGGCCGCGCCGTCAATCTGCGACCCAGGGATGACGCCGCGCGAAACGGCCTGACGCGCGTCGGCGACAAGACCTGAGCAACAAAGACCTGAGCTACCCCAGACCTGAACTATTTCGGCAATACCGCGTGAAACACCGATTTCGCGGCCAGCAGCATGTCCTCGGCGACATTGGTGTGTTCGCGCCGCTGCGGCTCACCGGCCTCGGCCCGCAGATCAAGCGGTCCCGGAGACGGTAACGAGAAAGATGGAGACGTCTCCGGAATGTCGGCCGGCGGGACCGGACGGCGCGGGTCGTTGCTGCCCGAGGGACCGACCTGCGTGGATCCCGTCGGCGCGTTGACGCTCTCGGCCGCCGGGGTGGAGACCATGATCGGGGGCGGCAGCGGCCGAACCGCCGGGGCCGACACGACGGGCGCTGCCACCGGTGGCGGCGATGCGTTGCGGGGCGCTTCGGTGACGCGAGCGGTTTCCTGCGGGCGCGGCGCACTATCGC